>JASGDB010000146.1:0-3784 GCA_049841315.1 Bergeyella sp.
GAAGTGTCTTTGCGGACGAAAAATATTTTCAATAATGTAAAAAAAACTTTGCGACCATTGCGTTTAAAATAAAACAATTGATTTTTAGCCATTTACATTAAGTATATGTATGTTTTTAATGCGTATGACCTGGCAAAGAGGAGATTTATGAAAGTGTAATATATTTTTTTTGATATTAAAATTCTGGTTGTTCCCGATGGCTTCGGATTACAGTTTTATGTTCTTTAAATATAAGGATTCTTACATTCGAGCATTTCTTCATTACACATCCCTGATGAAATCCTCATATTCGTGATAGAATAGTTCAAAACCGTTCATTTTTTCCACAAAAAATTCAAAAATATCCTGCCACGAATTTTTATTGTAAATGGAAACTCCATGCTTTTCCACCCAGATTCTCGCTATTACTTTTCCGTTGTCCAGCGTGTAAAATTCATCTTTATAAAATGCTCCGATATAGTCTTCCAGAATCGTTTCCAAAGACCATATTTTTTCAAAATACGCATTGCGGAACAATTCGTCTTTCATTTCAATATCGAGGGAAACTTCTGCTTTTTTGTTGTCGGCAGAAAATTTGAATGAAAAATCCTTGATTCTCGTGTTGTACAAAATCCATTTCCTCGGAAAACTCTTTCCGAAGGCTGTCCAGAAGTCTTTTTTGAATAATTGTGCTTCCTGTTTTGAAAACATTTAGTAAATTTGAATAAGCAAAAATACATTATTAATGTTATCCAAAAAATCGCAGTACGCATTTAAGGCACTCTCCTACTTGGTCGGAAAACGCAATGAAGGTCCTGTGCTGATCCAGGAAATAGCCGATGAGAAGAAAATTCCGCTGAAATTTTTAGAAAACATACTTCTCCACCTGAAAAAAGCTGAAGTTCTCGACAGTAAAAAAGGAAAAGGCGGAGGTTATTTTTTCAAAGAAAATCCTGAAAGCGTATCACTTGCCAAAATCATCAGATTGGTAAACGGGCCGATTGCCATGCTTCCCTGCGTGAGTCTCAATTTCTATGAAAAATGCAGTAACTGCAATGAAGACCACTGCTCGCTCCATGATATTCTGATAGAAGTCCGCGATGCTTCTTTGGGAATTCTGGAAACCAAAACTTTAATCGACTTAAAGGACTGATATTTCTCATGATATTAGTCTGCTCGTTTGACAGATATACCTTTGGCACAAAAAAGCGCACTCCGAGAAGTACGCTTTCGTAATTAATCCTAAAAAAACTATTTTAAAGTAAACTTTACTTTCGATTTAATATCGGAAGACGAACTTCCTGCGAGGGCTTCAAAATCACCCGGTTCTGCCACCCATTCGTGCTTCGCATCATCGAAATAGCTGAGTGCAGATTGGTCTATGGTAATGGAAACTTCTTTGATTTCGCCCGGTTTCAGAGAAACCTTTTCAAAACCTTTCAACTCCTTAAGCGGACGCGGAAGTGAGGATTTCAAATCGCTGATGTACAGCTGAACCACTTCCGCACCGTCTCTTTTTCCCGTATTTTTCACAGAAATAGTGAATGTAACGGTATCTTCTGCATTGACAGTCGTTTTGTCAGCTTTCAGTTTTCCGTATTCAAAAGTCGTGTAGCTTAATCCATGCCCGAAACTGAATAACGGTTTGATATTTTTGGTATCATGCCAGCGGTATCCTACTAAAATATCTTCATTATAAGTAATGTTAATCGGTTCTTTCCAGTTTTTGCCTTTTCCTGCTTCGATATCGGCTTTATTTCCCGGATATTCTCCCAAACGGTGAGCGGAATTATCATCCAGCTTTACAGGGAATGTAAACGGAAGTTTTCCTGACGGATTCGCATCACCTGCCAAAACGGAAGCCAAAGCATTTCCCGCTTCCGAGCCCAGATACCATCCCTGAACGATGGCAGGAACTTCTTTTACCCAAGGCATTGCCACAGCGTTACCGCTTATCATTACGACAGCGAAATTTTTATTGGCTTTTGCCAGAGCGGAAATCACGGCATCCTGATTATACGGAAGCTCAAGTCCTTTGCGGTCAGCTCCTTCAGAATCCTGATTATCACTTTTGTTAAGACCTCCCACGAAGATGACAAAATCGGATTCTTTTGCCAGTTTTACGGCTTCGTCCAGAATTTCTTTGGGAGAACGGTCGTCTTTCAGATTTTGACCGGTAACTACACCGTTGTATTCTCCGGTGGTGTCGCCTACGTAACCTCTTGCGTATACCACTTCAGCACTTTTTCCGAAACGTTTTTTTATTCCGTCCAATGGAGAAGTTTCGTATTTTGCTTTCAGGGAAGAACTTCCTCCTCCTACGGTCATCATTTTAACGGCATTTTCACCTATGACGGCAATTTTTTTTGTTTTATTCAAATCAACTGGAAGTATGGAATTGTTATTTTGAAGCAGTACGATTCCTTCTTCACCGATTTTCTTTGCGACAGCGATATGTTCAGCAGAGCCGATTGAACCTACAGGTCGGTTTTTGTTCATGGTTGTATTAAAAGCAAGTCTCAATAATCTGCGAACTTTATCGTCCAGTTCTTTAGTTCCTACTTTCCCGGATTTTATGAGTTTTTTGTAAGAATTTGCGAGATAATAATTATCATAAGCATTGGAAGCTCCTTCACCGAGACCGTCCGTCCATGTTCCGAATTCAAGGTCAAGTCCGTTGAAAATCGCCTGTTCGGTATTGGCAGCCGCTCCCCAGTCGGAAATCAATACTCCTTTGAATCCCCATTCTCCTTTCAGAATATCATTTATAAGGTATTGATTATGAGTTGCTAATTGTCCTTTATATAAATCGTAAGCTCCCATTACCGTCCATGCATTGCCTTCCTGTACAGCCGCTTTAAAAGGCGGAAGATAGATTTCGTAAAGCGCACGGTCGCTGAGATTCACATTACTTGTATGTCTGTACGTTTCCTGATTGTTCAGGGCATAATGTTTCACACTTGCCGCCACACCGTTGGATTGCAGTCCTTTAATATAAGGAACAACCATTTTTGAAGAAAGGAATGGGTCTTCGCCCATGTATTCAAAGTTTCTTCCGTTGAGCGGAGTTCTGTAAATATTGACTCCGGGACCGAGAAGAATGTCTTTTTTACGATAGCGGGCTTCTTCACCCAGAGCTTTTCCGTAGAGATGAGAGATTTCCTTGTTCCATGAAGCGGAAAGTGCTGTAAGAGCAGGGAAAGCAATAATGGAGTCGTTTGTCCATCCTGCCTGATTCCATTCGTCCCAAAGCACTTCCGGGCGAACGCCGTGAGGTCCGTCGGTTGTCCAAAATTCAGGAATTCCGAGACGGGGAACGCCGGGCGAACTGAATTTCGACTGAGCGTGAATCATTGCTATTTTTTCGTCCAGTGTCATTTTGGACAAGGCGTCCTCTATACGTTGTTCCACAGGTTTGGAATCATCGAGGTACACCGGTACATTTTTTTGTGCGTTTCCGTGCTGAAAAGCCAGCAGGAATACCACTATCATCGTTCTTATCATTATAAAAATGAATTTATGGATTAAGTTCTTCAAAGATAATGAATTATTGTCTCATTGTGAGAATTTAGTGAAATGTTTTTTTTCTTTTTCTTCAATATATCAAATTAACTAATTGTATTATAAAGTTTTAAGGTGAATATTTTTTACGAAAATTAATTTTTAAGAATAAAAAAATAAGGTTCAAGATAATTTAAGAGATTGTATATCTTTGTAAAGTACCTTGAATAGATGAAAAATAAGTATATCATTCGTTCACGAATTTCGGAGCATAAATTTCGTGAAATTTTAAAGCTTTTTTGTC
>JASGDB010000147.1:0-14624 GCA_049841315.1 Bergeyella sp.
AAAATCCTGGCTGCTCCATGTTTTTAACTCCGGCATATAACTATCCAAAGTAAATCCTTTTTTATAGTTATCTGTACCGGAAGCGGGATACACGCTTACATATAATTTTGAGTTTAGCTCCTTATTGTCTTTACCTGTTTTGATGGTAACCTTTGCTACCGATAAGAAATAATCCGCATCATTCACTGTTGCTGTTGTTGTTTGCTGAGTGCTGCCCGTATTGCTTTTGGGTTTTTGGAGTACTGATTGAAGTGGACTGTTTTTGATAAGCTGCGCCTTTGCGCCTGTGCTGCCGGCTGTTACAACCAAAAGCACGATGATTAAATTTTTCATAATGATTATTTTTAATGGTTCAAGATTAATTTAAGAGAATTGTTTTTTGATAAATTTTTGTTGGTTAATGCCTTTTTCTGTGGATATTTTGATAACATAAACCCCTTTTTCCAAAGCACGTACTTCAAGATTTTGTGTATTGCTGAATTTTGCTACGGTCTTTCCGCTCATATCAAAAATTTCGGCAGATTTGATTTTTTCGGCAGATTTGATGTTGATAAAATCGGTTGCCGGGTTGGGATAGATTTGTATTTTCGGTTGCTCTTTGGCATCGGAAGTTCCGAGAAGATTGGATAAATCTATAACTTTGAGCAGATTATTTCCTGTATCGGCAACAAATAGTTTGCTTCCGTCCGCATTCAGGCAGATTCCTTCGGGTTGATTGAAGCCGCTGCCAATGGTAATAATGTTGCTTCCATCGGTATTCATTCGTTTTATTGCGTTGTTTCCGGTATCGGCGATGTAGAGGTAATTGTCTTTCAAAACGATGCTGCTTGGCAGGTGAAATCCTGTTCCGATTCCGGCGGTGGTATTATCCGGTGTAATTTTTTTAATCGTGTTGTCGAGGTAATTTGCCACATAATAATTTCCGCTGGTATCCATATCAAAACCTCTTGGGCTGAGAAGTCCGCTGCCGATATTAATGTATGTCCACCCGGAAGGGAACATAAAATATTTTTTTACCAAATTGGGAGTATTACTTTGGCTGTAAATATCACTTGTTCCGCTGCTTCTCGCCAGATAAGGTGCATTGAGCCCTGTAATAACTTCGCTATAATAAATCCCGTCCAAGGAAACACTTCGTATGGAATTGTTGGTTCTGTCGGCTACATAAAGTTTGTTGTCCGGTGTTAGGGAAAGTGCTCCTAATTCATTGGTGGTATTGTAAATATTCGAGATTTCGTAGGTGGAATTTTTTATTTTTTTGATGGTTTTGTATCCTGTGTTTACATCAATATCTGTTATAAAAATGGAATTACTTGCCGGGTCAAATGCAATTCCTGCGGGAGAAGTAAACTGGCTGCCTCTCATCGTGAAAGTATTATCGGGATATTTAAAATCATAAGGCAAATATCCGTTTCCGGTAAAAACAGAGAAATGAGCCGTCTGAAAATCCTTTGCAGCAACAGCCACGGGCAAAAACGCACTTCCGACATCTGCAACAGGCAAAGAATATGAAGTAATAATAGTACCGGAAGTATTCATAAGGACAATTTTCGATTGACCGCTGATGACAAGCCCGATACTGGAACAAAAATCTATGCAACTTGCCGTAGTTCCTACATTTATATAGGAGTAAGCGGTAAAAGTGCTGTTTATTTTCATTATCTGATTGCTCGTAGAACCGAAAGTAAAATACACATTCCCGGCACTATCAAATGTGAAATCCGTAGCGTTGGTGTTGTCTCCCATTGGATTAGTATAGCCAACGCTGCCGTCATTGATATAAATGCGTCCTAATTTATCATTAACAGCAGGAGTTGTAAACCATAAATAAACACCAAGAAATTTCAAATTGGTAATCGCCGTATTCGGGCTTGAAAATAATACGGGATTGCTTCCGTCATTATTCATTTTAAAAACTTTCCCTCCGTTTGTTCCCGGAGAAGCATAGGCAACATACAGTCTGTTTAAATCGTCCAAGGCAATCGCAGTTGGTTTTCCGTTTCCGGCAGAGATTACCGTTGTTTTGTTGTTGGAATCAATTTTCATAATCAGGTCATCGGTACTGTCGCAGATGTAGATATTTCCGTTGGAATCCTGAGCAATATCTGCTGCATAGGTAAAACGGTGTCCCAAGCCTATTGTAGTGATATTTTGTGCATTTCCTGTTCCTGCAATAAAGCAAAAGAGCAATAGGAAAATTTGTTGTAATGTTTTCATAATTTATAAATTTTGGTTCATTATTTTTTGATGAATTTCTGTTGATTAACGCCTTTTTCTGTGGATATTTTGATAACATAAACTCCTTTTTCCAAAGTGCTTACATCAAGATTTTGCGTATTGTTAAATTTTGCTACGGTTTTCCCGCTCATATCAAAAATTTCGGCAGATTTGATTTTTTCTGAGGATTTAATGTTGATGAAATCAGAAACAGGATTGGGATAAATGCTGATATTTTTCGACAAAGTAATATTTGCTGCACCCAAATTTCCCGTGCTTACCAGTACTCCTACTTCCTGAGAGGTTAATGCTCTTTTGAAAATTTTCATATCATCTATCACACCGTTGCTGTACTCGTCCGGTCCGCTCAGGCTTCTACCGATGACATAAGGATTGATGAGGTCTTCCGAAAAACTTCCGTTGTAAGCAACCGTTTGTATCAGGCTTCCGTCAATATAGAATTTGGCTTCCTGCAAAGACTTATTGTAAGTCATAGTGATATTATACCATTGGTTGAAATTCCACGTAAAATTACAACCTGCAAATGGGGCGTTGTAACCTGCAATAAAGTTTATGCCGCCTGTTGCCCAGTTGGCTTCCAAGAGCAGAGAACCCATATCGGTATTGGGATTGTATTGTTCGATAATCGAAAATACATTCCAGTCGTTATACCAGCTTCTTATCTTAATCCAAGCGGAAATCGTAAATTCTTCGGCTGTGTAAATCTGCCCCATAGAACTGCTTGCCGGAAAATCTATATAGCCGGAAGTTCCGTTAAAATCATAGGCACTGTTCGGGTTTCCAAATCTGTCCTCCGTCAAAGTGGCACCGTGCACCGTTCCGTGATTGCCGTTTCCGCTCACGTCATTGGCATTTCCGCTGAATGGAAAATCGGCAATAAGGTCATTACTTTGGGCATTCACAAAAGAAGACAGCAGCGTGAAGCCCAATAAAAAAAGTAGATTTTTCATAATTCAAAATTTTGGTTTGTTATTTTAATTTTAATTTGACACTTGCTATTGGATTTAAACGCAACGCCCGCAAAGTTTTTTTAAAAAAATTATTGAAAATATTTTTAAGGTTCGCAAAGACGCTTCGCTCATCAATGAACGCAAAGTCTTGGCTGAGCGAAGCGTCTTTGCCTCATTTTTTTTTATTTTTTTTTAAAGGAATCGGCGAATATTCATTTGCGAACCTAATAGTTTGAAGTTGGTTAAACTTTTCTTTGCGGACTCTGCGTTTAAATAATTTTACAAATGCACAATAGATTTAGATTTATTTTTAAATTTGAAATTGTAATCACAAAAGTATCTTGAAAGGACAGTGGAATCAATCCCAGAAAAAGTGGAAATTTCAGTAGCGGAAAATCCCTTTTTTCGGGGAAGCGGAAATTGTAGTTAAACTTTACATTTGTATTATGAAAAAATTGCCACCTATTTTAGCCGCTTTCCTCATCTTCTGTATTTCGATGAATGGGCAAACTCCTTCACAATCAAATGTTTCGGATAAAATTCTTTCACAAGCCAAAGAAGATAAAAAAAGTGTTGATGCATTAATTAAGTTTGGAATGAAGAATCAAGATTCAAAACCCGAACTTGCTGTTCAAGCCTATAAAAAAGCCTTTTTTATCAGTAGTAAAATAAATTATCCGGAGGGAAAACTCAATTTTTACAGAAGTTACACCGACCTCCTTTCCCGCAAAGGGAAATTGGATTCGGTAAAACTATTGAATGAAAAAGCACTTGCGTTAAGCACAACAATGAAAGATTCTTTGGAAATTGCATTTTCGTTGCTGAACATTGGCGGAGCATATATGTCTACCAACGAATACGAAGAGGCTTACGATTATTTGTACAAAGGATACAACATTTACTCAAAACTGGGAGACGGAAAAAAAGAGGCACAAATCCTGAATGTCTTACAGCAACTGTCTTATTTTATGCACAATTACGAGCAAGGGATTCGCCTCGGGCTTCAGGCGGAAAAAAAATCGGGGGAATTGAATAGTTTTGATAAAGCATCTATCTATAACAATCTTGCCATTAATTATACTGCAATCAATGATTTTGAAAAAGCAGCATTATACCTGAACCGCTCTTATGAAATCGGGAAGAAAGAGAATAACAAAGTGCTGAAAGGCTTGTATTTTATGAATATGGCAGATATTGATTTCCATCGGGGAAATTTTAAAAATATAAAACAGCTCTTGGACCAATCGAAAAATATGTTCAGCGAATTTGGCGAAAGCGAATATACGGGACTTATAGATTGGGGATATGCCATCTATTATTTATCGCAAAAAGACTATGATTTATCCAAAAAACATGCAGAATCGGCACTGAAAACGGCACAAAAAGTAAACAGCAAAGCCCTTCGGCTGAAAGCACTCAACACACTTTCCCAAATTGAATTTGCTTCTCAAAATATGGATTCCGGATTCAGCTATGCAAAACAAGCGCAGCAACTCAATGACAGCATTCTGAATCAGTCCGTAACCCGCAAATCTGCCTATTACGAAAAGCAGTTTGAAACCAGCAAAAAAGAAACCCAAATCAAGTTGCAACAAACGCAGATTGAGCGAAAAAATATCCTTAATTACATATTGATAGGCAGTACATTAGCATTGCTTTTAATTATATTTTTATCTTACAGAAACTACAATACAAGAAAAAAACTGCAACTGCAACGCATCAGCGAACTCGAAATAGAGCAGCAATTATTAGCCACGCAATCTATGCTAAAAGGGCAGGACGAAGAGCGAAGCCGCCTTGCCAAAGACCTTCACGACGGTTTGGGCGGATTGCTGAGCGGCGTAAAACTTCAATTAGGCGCTATGAAAGGAAATTTAATTTTATCGGAAGAAAACGGAAAATCTTTCGACAGAACTTTGCTGAAATTAGACGAATCCATAAACGAAATGCGTCGCGTAGCCCACAATATGATGCCGGAATCCCTCTTGAAATCCGGACTGAAACAGGCAATTTTGGATTACTGCGATTCCATTTCGGAAAAACAGCCGTTCGTCATCAACTGCGAACTCCACGGAATTGACGAAAAAATGAGCAGCGCAACAGAAATCATCATCTACCGGATTATTCAGGAACTGATAAATAACGCCATAAAACACGCATCGGCAACGCAAATCCTGGTGCAGATTTTCCGGCACGACAACCACGAAATTTTCATAACCGTAGAAGACAACGGAAAAGGATTCGACCCCGAAAAAACCAACCTCACGAAATCGGACGGAATGCGGAACGTGCAATCCAGAATCAACTATCTGAAAGGAACAATGGACATCAAATCCGAACCGGGAAAAGGCACTTCCGTTTTTATCGAATGTAAAGAAGAAAACTATGGATAAACTCAAAATCCTTATCGTGGACGACCATCCGATGGTTCAGGAAGGACTGCTCTCGATGCTCCGCCAGTTCGCTTTCGTGGATTGCGCAACAGCTGCCGGAAACGCTTACAAAGCCTTGGAAATGATACAGCAAAATCCGCCCGATATTGTTCTTACCGACATCAATATGCCGGAAATCAGCGGAATTGAACTCACCGAAAAAATCAGAAAAGAATTTCCCGACATCAAAATAATCGGAATGAGCACTTTTAACGAGAGGAATTACATCACGCAAATGATTGCTTCCGGTGCGGACGGCTATCTGGTAAAAAACGCTCCCGAAGACGAAATAAAAGCTGCTATTTTATCCGTTTCCGACGGCAAAATGTTTCTGGGAGTGAATATCAACCTCACGTCCGGCGAAAAACAGGAACTCAAAGAAATCCCGACACTCAGCAGCCGCGAAAAAGAAGTTTTGGAACTCATTTCCGAAGGACTTACCAACCAGCAGATTGCCGAAAAAATTTTCATCAGCCCTTACACGGTGGACAGCCACAGAAAAAGCCTGCTCGTAAAACTGGGCGCGAATAATACGGCTACGCTGATTAAACAGGCGATAAAGTATAATTTGGTGAAGTAGCAATGCAAAATCTTTGTCAAAGCCTTTAAACACACCGTTGGTCATTTCGTGAAAAACAGAACTTTTCTTTGTACTATTTTCTGGAATCCAGATACTTTTGCCACTGCCAAACCGTTCCCAGTGCTTCTTCCAGAGAGGTTTCCGATTTCCAGCCAAGCTCTCTTTCCGCTTTGTCGGCATTGGCGTAAGCAATCGTAATATCTCCTGCCCTCCTGTCGCAAATCTGATACGGAACTTTCACATCATTCGCTTTTTCAAATGCCTGAACAACCTCAAGAACAGAAGAACCTTTCCCCGTTCCCAGATTATAAATATCCAGCACCGTTTCCTCCTGAGAATTAATGAGTTTTTGCAATGCTTTTACGTGAGCCTTAGCCAAATCTACCACATAGATATAGTCGCGGATAGCCGTTCCGTCTGCCGTAGGATAATCATTCCCCCAGATATTCAGTTTTTCCCGGATTCCGGCTGCAGTCTGCATCACATACGGAACAAGATTATTCGGAATCCCAATCGGAAGCTCGCCAAGTTTAGCAGAAGGATGCGCTCCTATCGGATTGAAATAACGAAGCAGCGTTACTCTTTTTTTATAAGCATTGGCAAAATCTTTCAGAATATCCTCACCCATCTGCTTGGTTTTTCCGTAAGAAGATTCGGCTTCTTTCAGTGGCGTGTCCTCGTTAATCGGCATCTGGTCTGCCTGACCGTACACCGTGCAGGAAGAACTGAAAATAAAATTGGAAATATTTCTTGCCTTAAATTCCTGAAGAATATTGATGAGCGAAAAAAGATTGTTTTCATAATAATCCAAAGGCTTTTCCTGACTCTCTCCCACTGCTTTAAACGCTGCAAAATTGATACATCCCTCAATTTTATGAGCATCAAAAACCTGAGCGAGAAGCTCTTTTCTCTTTAAATCAAAAGGATAAAAAAACGGTTTTTTGCCTGTAATTTCTTCAATATTATTAAGGATAAATTTCTCTGTATTGGATAAATCGTCCACGATAACGACTTCAAAATTATTGTTCAGAAGCTCTACAACTGTGTGGGAACCAATATAGCCTAAACCGCCTGTTACGAGTATGGTCATAGTTTTATGAGTGATAAGTGATGAATGATGAGTGATTTTTAAAGCTGTAAATATACGACATAAAAGAGCATGTAAAGAAAGCGGTTTACCTAAAAAATATCATTTTTCATCTTAAATTTTCTTAAATTGCGTAATCAAAATTTTTAACAAAAACTCATCGAAAATATGGATTCATCACGACGCACATTTATCAAAACAGCAGCATTGGCTGGATTAGGAACAATGCTGATTCCCAATACGCTTTTCGGAAACACATTCCGTTTTTCTTCGGATAAAAAAGTAAGAATCGGAATGATTGGAGTCGGACTTCGCGGACAAAGCAACCTCAATATTCTCGCCAAAAGAGATGATGTGGAAATCGTGGCTTTTGCAGACCCAAACTCGAAAATGATGACTTCCGCACAAAAAATCCTCGAAAAGAACAAAAGACCGAAAGCACAGGAATTCGGGAACGGAGAATATGATTACCGCAATCTTCTGAAATTGCAAAACCTTGATGCCGTTATCATTTCCACACCTTGGGAATGGCACAAAATTCAGGGAATCGAAGCAATGGAGGCGAAAAAGATTGTCGGAATGGAAGTCGGCGGCGCATTGAATTTGCAGGATTGCTGGGATTATGTGAAAGCCCACGAAAAAACGGGAACTCCGCTTTTCGCAATGGAAAATGTTTGTTACCGCCGTGATGTAATGGCTGTTCTGAATATGGTACGGAAAGGAATGTTCGGCGAACTGATTCACGGAGAAGGCGGTTACAAGCACGATTTGAGAGGTGTTCTTTTCAATGATGGCGAAACTCCGTACAATTCGGGAGTGGAATTCGGGGAAAAAGGATTTAGCGAAGCGAAATGGAGAACCGAACATTACGTCAAAAGAAATGCGGAATTGTATCCGACTCACGGATTAGGTCCGATTGCCGTTGCAATGGACATTAACAGAGGAAACCGATTGCTTTATTTGTCTTCTTTTTCTTCAAAAGCGAGAGGACTTCACGAATACATTGTCAATCATCCGAAAGGCGGAAAAAATCATCCGAATGCAAAAGTGAAATTCAAACAAGGTGATGTCGTAACCACGCAAATCGCCTGTGCAAACGGAGAAACCATTTTGCTGACACACGATACAAGTTTGCAACGTCCGTATAATTTAGGTTTCAAAGTTCAGGGAACGAAAGGACTTTGGGAAGATTTCGGATGGGGAGAATTCAATCAGGGAAATATTTATTTTGAAGATTTGATGAAGCATTCTCATCGTTTTGAAAACACCGAAAAATGGATGAAAGAATACGACCACCCTCTTTGGAAAAAATACGAACATCTTGCAGAAGGAGCAGGACACGGCGGAATGGACTGGTTCCTCATTAACACCTTTATCGAATGTATCAAACGAAACGCGGAATTTCCAATGGATGTTTATGATTTGGCAACGTGGTATTCCATTACGCCTTTAAGTGAAAAATCTATTGCGAAAAACGGAAAAGTGATGCAAATACCGGATTTTACGAAAGGGAAATGGGAGAACAGGAAAGCGGTTTTTGGGTTTGGGGAAGAGTATTGAAAATAATTTTAGGAGTTTACAAAACAGCAATAAAATATTCATAATATACTATTAAATGTTTACGACAAACAATGACACTTTTAAAGGACTTTAGACATATCATTTTATACGGACTTATTTTAGCGGTTTTGGTTTTCGCTCTAAAATGGCTTCAATGGAAATTTTTAATCGCTGACAATTCCATTGACATTTACATCGGACTTGTGTCTGTGTTTTTTACGGTCTTGGGAATTTGGATTGCTACCCAAATTGTGAAACCCAAAGTTCAAACCGTAATTGTAGAAAAAGAAATTATTGTAACGCAACCCGAAGAATTTATCATCAACGAAACCGAACTTAAAAAACTCAATTTAAACAGTCGGGAATATGAAGTTTTACAACTTTTGACGAAAGGACACAGCAATGCCGACATTGCACAAACACTGTTTCTCTCTTTGAGCACCATAAAAACACACGTTTCCAACCTCTATTTTAAAATGGACGTAAAAAGCAGGACACAAGCAATAGAAAAAGCCAAACGACTGAAAATCATTGAATAGACTTGCTCATACTTTGGTATTAAACTCGTTGAAAATTAAATTTCGGTACTAAAGTATGATAACAATTGCAGCACCGGATTTTAGTTTTGTGGCGAATTTTAAACATTTAAACAAATGAAAAAAATAGTATTAGTTTTTGGCTTAATCATCGGTGCGGTGTTTTGTGCCAACATTGGTTTTATGATTTATTGGATGTACCACAATCCAAATTTAAAAAGCAACGACATTGTAGGTTATGCTGCAATGGTTCTTGTTTTTTCGCTCATATTCTTCGGAACAAGAAATTACAGAAACAAACATCTTGGCGGTTATATCACATTTGGTAAAGCGTTTAAAACAGGTGCTTTAATTGCGTTAGTCGGCTCAACGATATACGTTTTGGCTTGGTTGTTTTGTTATTATTTATTCGTTCCCGATTTTATGGACGTTTATTCGGATTATGTGTTGAAAAACTGTACACCTGACGACTTGCCAGCCAAAACAAAAGAAATGGCAAACTTCAAAGAGATGTACAAAAACCCGCTGTTCGTAATTTTGATTACCTATTCCGAAGTGTTGCCCATCGGTTTGGTGGTTGCTCTTGTGAGTGCCTTGATTTTAAAAAGGAAAAATAAAAATTGATGACGACACTTCATTCTGATATAAAACTTAGACCTGCAGAAATAGCGGATTTGGACACTTTATTTGAATTTCAACTTGACGAAGAAGGCGGATATTTAGCCGCATTTATGCCAGAAAACCATAAAGACAAGACCGCATATATTGACAAATACACTAAACTGCTAAACGACCCAACTGTAAATAATCAAACAATTACACTTAACAACAAAATTGTAGGAAGCATTGCTAAATTTGTAATGTTTGGCGACAATGAGATAACCTATTGGATTGACAAACAATTTTGGGGCAAAGGCATTACAACTTCCGCACTAAAAAAGTTCTTGACAATAGAAAATAGCAGACCAATTTTCGGAAGAGTTGCGTTTGACAATTTTGGTTCACAGAAAGTTTTAGAAAAATGTGGCTTCGTTAAAGTCGGTACGGACAAAGGTTTTGCTAATGCAAGGCAAAAAGAAATTGAAGAATTTATTTACAAACTGAATTAAGCACATAATGCACGAAAAAAATAAGGAACGGGTTTACAAAATGTCTTTTGCAAGTGTGTATCCGCATTACATTACAAAAGCTGAAAATAAAGGACGAACCAAAGCCGAAGTGAACGAAATCATTTTTTGGCTGACAGGATATGACGAGAAAACATTACAAAAACATCTTGACAGCAAAACCAATTTTGAAGACTTTTTCAATCAGGCAAACATCAACCCGAACGCATCAAAAATAACAGGTGTCATTTGCGGTTATCGGGTAGAAGAAATTGAAGAAAAGCTGACACGTGAAATCCGGTATTTAGACAAACTCATTGATGAATTAGCAAAAGGAAAAGCAATGGAAAAAATTTTGAGAAAATAACCCGACAAAAAATCAGTCAGAATAATGCCGGAAAATAAAACCACAGATAAAAAATAATTTGTATTTTTGATTACCTTAAATTCAACAAAAATGGAACAGGTTATTGAAGAATATGCGGAAAAAATTTCGGCTTTATGCAAAAATCATAAAGTGAAAACGCTGTATGCTTTCGGCTCTGTTTTAACCACTGAATTTAATGATGAAAGCGACATAGATTTCATTGTGGATTTTCTTCCTCAGGATGTTTTGGAATATGCAGACAATTATTATGCTTTGAAATTCGCTCTTGAAGAAATACTGAAACGGGAAATTGATTTACTGGAAAAAAAAGCCATTAAAAATCCATATTTCAGGCAAGTTATCGATGAAACCAAACAACTGATTTATGGATATTGAAACAAAATCCCGGCTTTATGACATTCTGAATGCCATCAATGAAATTGAAAGTTATTTTATTGATTCTCCAAAAATGTTTCAAAAATTTCAGGATGATTTAAGGACAAAACGTGCAATCGAGCGAAATATTGAAATTATCGGGGAAGCAATGAGCCGGATATTGAAAAATAATGAATCGGTTCAAATTACAGATTCTAGGAAAATTGTGGATGTAAGAAACCGAATAATTCACGGATATGACACAGTTTCCGATGATATTCTTTGGGCAATCGTAATCAGACATTTGCCGGTTTTGCAAGATGAAGTGGAAAAATTGCTTGAAGAATAATGCCGGAAAATAAAACCACAAAAAAATCACTCCTCTTCCTTGCAGGAGGTTTGGGAAGCCGTTACAACGGACTGAAACAGGTGGAAGGAATTCTTGCCAACAACTCCCCGATTCTGGAATATTCGCTTTTTGATGCAATTCGGGCGGGATTTAATAAGTTCGTGTTCATCATCAATGCTTCCGTTCCGCAGACTTTTATTCTAAAAATTTCCGAAATTCTGGAAAAACGGAATCTGGAATTTCACTGGATTGTTCAGAGCATCACGGATTTTGTTCCCGAAACATTCGTCACCGAAAACCGCATAAAACCTTTCGGAACGGGACACGCCGTTTTGTGTGCGAAAAATGTGATTAATGAAAATTTTCTCGTCATCAATGCCGATGATTTTTATGGGGAAAATTCTTTTGAAACCGCTTCAAAATTAATGGAAAACATCACTTCCGAAAATTACGCAACGATTGCTTTTCCTCTGAAAAACACACTCAGCAAAAACGGAAGCGTTTCCCGCGGAATCTGCGGAATCAATAAAAACGGAAACCTGAAATCCATTGAAGAACTGACCAAAATACAATCCGAAAACTCCGAAATCTTTGCGGAAACTTCCAACGGGAAAAGAATACTTAATCCCGATGATTTGGTTTCGATGAACTTCTGGATGTTTCATTCGTTATTTTTCCGGTTTTTGGAAAGGGATTTTAAGGAGTTTATCGACAAAAATCCCGATGAAAAACAGGAGTTTTTTCTTCCGTCCATTGTCGGGAAATGTATCGAGGAAAATGAAATTTCCGTTTCCGTAAACGTTTCGGACGAAATCTGGAAAGGCGTAACCTATCCCGAAGACAAAGCGGAAGTTCAGGAATTTCTGAAAGAAAAAATAAAGAATGGGATTTATCCTGAAAATTTATGGAATTAAAAGCAGTTATTTCAGCATTCATCGGAGAACAGAACTATTCCGTTTCAGCGATTGACAACGGTTTAATTAATCATACTTATTTGATAGAAACAGAAAATAAAAAATACATTCTTCAAAAAATCAACACCGATATTTTTAAAAATCCGCAATCCATTATCAGTAATCATTTGGCTGTAAATTCCGTTCTGAAAAATTCGGATTATTCACGGAAAATTGTTGATTTGATTCCTGCCCGAAACGGAACATTTCTTGTCAATCAAAAATGGAGAATGTTGGAATTTATTGAAAATTCCGTAACGCATCTGAAAGTTCCGAATCCCGAAACGGCTTTTGAATCGGCGAAATGTTTCAGCGAATTTTATTCGGTTTTAAATTCAGAATCCATTCATTTGGAAGAAACGCTTACCGGTTTTATCGACTTCGAAAAACGGATTTCCGATTATCAAACCGCTTTAAAAAATGCTTCCGAAGAACTGAAAACCAATGCAGAAAAAGAAATCGATTTCATCAATTCACATCTGGATTTACCCGAAAAATGGATTGAACTTCAACGCAAAAACGCTTTACCAAAACGAGTAATTCACGCCGACCCGAAAATTTCAAATATTCTGTTTGATAAAAACGAAAATGCTGTCGCTGTGATTGATTTGGATACGGTAATGACTTCTACCCTGCTCTACGATTTCGGCGATATGATTCGCTCCTACTGCAATCTGACCGATGAAGACGATGCGAATTTGGAAAAAAATTTCAGTCCGGAAATTTACGATTCCGTGAAAAAAGGGTTTCTGTTTCATCTCGAAAACCTGCTTTCAGAAACGGAAAAACAGCTTTTGGAGTACGCACCGAAAGTGGTTATTTACATTCAGGCAGTTCGGTTTTTAACGGATTATCTCAACGGAAATCTTTATTATTCCGTGAAATATGAAAATCACAATATAGACAGAACAAGGAATCAGATCAATCTGTTGGGGAATATTCTTAGAAAATAATGGTTCTTCGACAAAAAAAAGCTCCTTTTAAGGAGCTTTTAAACATTTATGGAAATTGAAAAACTTAGGCTAATTTTACATTAACTGCGTTTAATCCTTTTTTTCCCTGTGCTATTTCGTAAACTACTTTGTCGTTTTCGCGGATAGTTCTTGTGTTCAATCCTGTGATGTGTACGAAAATGTCCTCTCCTCCGTTGTCCGGAGTAATAAATCCGAAGCCTTTTGCTTCATTGAAAAATTTTACTGTGCCTTGTTGCATGGTAATTGGTATTAAAAATTGTTGTTATTTTAGTAATTGGATATTGATGGCAGAAAAACCTTTTGCCGTTTTCTCTTTTTCAAAAGAAACTTTATTTCCTTTTTTCACTGCTACTGCGCAGTTATTGGTATGGAAAAATACGTTTTCACTGCTTCCGTTTTCCGTGATGAAGCCGTAGCCTTTTTCACTGAAAAATGTTACGAAGCCTGTTTTCACCGTTTCTTCCTCTTCGATAGGCGCAGCCCCGAGTTGGATATCGTCTAAGCTCACTTCCTCTCTTTTTTCCGGAGGTGTAGAAGTTATTCTTCCGAATTCATCCACATAAGAGAACATGTCTTCAAGCTCTTTTCCTTTGTTGTTATTGGATTTCCGTTCTTCGCGACGCTGTGCTTTTTCTTTTTGCTTCTGTAGTTTTTTCTTAAAGTTTTCTTTTTTTGAGAAAGAATCTGCCATAAATAAAATTGTCGTTTTTGTATATTATACTGCTATATCGTTCTTCTTTGAAGAATTAAAAGATTAAAAAATGGACGGCTGAAAAAGCAAAGACTGAAAGAAGAAAAATCGATATTTTTAAACTGTAACAGAAAGCAAAGGCAGAGGTCTGTTTTAATAATTATTGGGCAAA
This sequence comes from Bergeyella sp., assembly GCA_049841315.1. GTDB lineage: Bacteria > Bacteroidota > Bacteroidia > Flavobacteriales > Weeksellaceae > JASGDB01. The sequence continues at coordinate 14,371 of JASGDB010000147.1, forward strand.
TGTACAATAAATAATTGGAATAATGATGATTGAGTGAAAAGCTAATGAACGATTATTTAATACTATTGTTATGAAAACGCCTTCCATTTATTAAAAAAAAGAATGGGTTTATGTCCAAAGAGGACATTCAAAAACAAGGAAATCGTCTGATTTACAGCTATATTTGGTTCGAGACACTGTCTCATCTGGCCATCCAACTGACAAAATCGCTGAAAAGCGATTTTTTTGATTGTAAGAGGATGTTTAAATTTTAT
>JASGDB010000148.1:0-2633 GCA_049841315.1 Bergeyella sp.
ATTCAACTAAACCTAAAATTTTGAATCAGAAAAAGCAACGAAATCGAAGATTCGGCGTAGCCAATTTGCTGTATGTTGGTAATCTTTCACGATTAGGACGAAAAGAAAGGTGCGAAGCACCGACATATTGGTATAAAAGATGTCGGTGCTTCGCACCTTACCAATACTGCACCTGTATTTTATGTTACCAATATATCACTGTTTCGCAACTCGAATTTTAATGTGTTTATACTGATAACAAAAACAATTAATTTTGTCATTAACACAAAAAATTATAATTTTAAAACTTAAAATCACCAAATGATGATTGACAAAATAAATATCCGCGTTTACGCCTGTGTCGTGAAAGACAAAAAAGTTCTCGCTCTTTTTGAGGAATATGCCGGAGAACCGCTGATGAAATTTCCGGGTGGCGGATTAGAGTTCGGAGAAGGTCTTATAGACTGCCTGAAACGTGAATTTGATGAAGAACTAAACGTAAAAATCGAGGTTATTGAACATCTTTATACTCAGGAAAATTTTTTGACGTCGAGATTTCGGGAAAACGAACAGCTTCTTACCGTTTATTACCTTGTGAAAATCGTCAATGAAGAAGATTTTATCATTCTCGACCCGTGCATCGAAAAAACCGACTTGATTCCGATTGACCAGCCCGGAAATCCGTTTCCGCTTCCGGTGGATAAAATTGTGTTTGAAGTGCTGAAAAAGAAGTTTCTTTAAAAAAAATCCTGTTTATTCTGAAATTTTAAAATCCTGATAACCGTCATAAGGTTGCAGCAATCCGGAATTCCAGTTGGATTGAAGCAAGGATTCCAGAAACTGGTCGGTTCTGTCTTTGTGAGGATTGTACGGCTGTTTCAGGCTGATATCCGCCATATTTCCTTTTACATTCCACCAGAAAGCGCTCCAACCTCCTCGCAATTCTTTGATGATTTCGTAAACGGTTTTCCCTGTAGCACGGTTCATTAATTTCGCAAAAACCCTTCCTTCCGTGGTCGTTAAATCCCGCAACTGACTTTCATACTGTGCCGCAAGAGCGTCCTGTTTTTCTTTTACAAATTTCCGTTTCACATCACCGTTCAAGCCCTGCATATCTTTCTGAATATCACGATATTGCTCCAATGCTTCCAGAAAAAGCGGATAAACACGATACAATTTTTTGTTGATAAAATAATAATAATTCCTGTCTAATTGATTGTTGAATTTCGGTTTTTGAACCAGTTTTAATTCATCCATCACCACTACGGTTTCGCCGTTGATATCGTAAACTCTGGCTCTCTGTTGCTGGTTGTAGTAATATCTTTGCCCGAATTCATCTCTTCGGATTTCAGATTCGGGATATTCGCTCAGAGGTTTTACCAATGTATCCTGCTGTGCAGAAATAAAAATACCGAAAAAGAAAAAAGATATATAGAAAAGTTTCCTGAAATTCATTATTTTTGACATCATAATTCAACATTCTCCTATCTTCAAAAATTATTCCCTTTTATGAAATTTGAAAAGAAATCTTTAAAATTTTTAGCCGATTATCTCAATACTTCTTCGCCGACAGGCTATGAACACAACGGACAGAAAATCTGGATGAATTACCTGAAACCTTTCGTGGATAAAATCGAAGTCGATAACTACGGAACGGCTTACGGAATCATCAATCCGGAAGCAGATTTTAAAGTCGTGATTGAAGCACACGCCGACGAAATTTCGTGGTATGTGAATTATATTACCGATGACGGACTGATTTACGTTATCCGAAACGGCGGTTCCGACCAGACGATTGCGCCGTCAAAAGTCGTTCATATTCACGGAGAAAAAGGCATTGTGAAAGGTGTTTTCGGCTGGCCGGCAATTCATACGAGATCCAATCAGAACGAACCGACTCCGAAAATTGACAATATTTTCATCGATTGCGGTGCGACTTCCAAAAAAGAAGTGGAAGATTTGGGGATTTTTGTCGGCTGTATGATAACGTATCCCGATGAATTTTTTGAAATGAACGACCGCTATTTCGTGTGCCGCGCGTTGGACAACCGAATCGGCGGATTTATGATTGCCGAAGTTGCAAGACTTTTGAAAGAAAACAAAAAGAAAATTCCATTTGGGTTGTATATTACAAATTCCGTTCAGGAAGAGGTCGGACTTTACGGTGCGGATATGATTGCAGACACCATAAAACCGAACATTGCGATTATAACGGACGTAACACACGACACGACAACGCCGATGATTGAAAAGAAAAAAGAAGGCGACCAGAAATGCGGAAACGGTCCTGTTGTGTTCTTCGCGCCGAGTATTCATCACAACATCAGAGAACTGATTTTGGAAACGGCAAAATCCAAGAAAATTCCGTTTCAGAGAGCAGCAGCAAGCAGAGCAACCGGAACGGATACTGATGCTTTTGCCCATTCCAACGGCGGCGTTCCGAGTGCATTGATTTCGCTTCCTTTGAGATATATGCATACTACGGTGGAAATGGTTTCCAAAGAAGATGTTTCTAATGTGATTAAATTAAGGTTCAAGATAATTTAAGAGATTGTATATCTTTGTAAAGTACCTTGAATAGATGAAAAATAAGTATATCATTCGTTCACGAATTTCGGAGCATAAATTTCGTGAAATTTTAAAGCTTTTTTGTC
>JASGDB010000149.1:0-5877 GCA_049841315.1 Bergeyella sp.
CTGCCCTTTTGAGCGTATTTTTCACTTTTCATTCTCGATTTATCCCGATAAATCTTCGAACAAAAAGCAAAAAATCCATCTCAAAATTGCTATAAAAAATAATTGCAATAAAATTTAAACAGGCTCTCAAAAAAAATGAAAATTTAACTTTATTTAACATACTATAAAAACAATTTCAGCGTTAAAGATTCAGTAGAATAAATTAATTTCATCATTTGTGTTTTTTACCCCAGTTTTTCAGCTGGGGTTTTGTTTTTGAATCAGTTTCTGTTTTTCACGAGAATCCAGCCGGATTTTGAGTATCCGTTTCCTAAATTGATGTAATACCAATAGGTATCTGTACTGATGGTTCTGCCGTTCAGCTTGCCGTCCCAGCTCATTTTTCCACTTTTCTGAGAAGTAAAAACCTGTTGTCCGTAGCGGTCAAAAATGGTCAACACAGCATCCGGAAAATGTTCGATATTTTGAATTTCAAGAACATCATTTTTCCCGTCATCATTAGGGGTAATCACATTCGGAATGAAGATAACCACTGCACTGGCAACCGCAGTACAGGAATTGGCTTGAGATTTCACAAAGACTTCGTAAACCCCGGCATTCAGATTGGCAAAAATATTTGATGTCTGCCAGCTCACATTATCCAGAGAATAAAAATAAGGAGGATTTCCTCCTTCTGCCAGGATTTCTATAAAATCTTCACCGCTTTTTATCTGTATAATATCGGGAGTAATTCCCGACACTACCTTGACGGTCTGAATTGCTTTACAGCCGTTTGCATCCGTAAGTGTAATACTGTATGTCCCTGTTTTATCCACTGTCAAAAATCGTGAATACACAGGCGGAACGGTGTTCCATTCATAAGCCGAAAAGCCGTCTCCCGCATCCAACATAATACTTTCGCCATCACAAATGGAGGTATCTTTCAAGGTTTCAGAAAAAGGGAGAGGCAGTATGATTACTTTTATTTCCGTTCTGTCGCTTTCGCAGCCGTTAACCGTTTGAGAAACCCAATACGAAAAAGTTCCTGTCTGTGAAGTATTCGGAATCGGAGCGGCAGAGCTTCCTGTTCCGCCTGTTTCAGAACTATACCAAAGCATATTACTGCCTGTTGCGGATAATGCCGTTGATAAAGAATTTTGACAAAATTGATATTCCGGTGCTGCCGCAGGAGCGGAAGGGCTTGGCAAAATCGTAACTGTTACTTTTGAACGCGGACTTTCACAGCCGTTGACAGACTGTGTAACCCAATAATTGACAGAACCCGCAACAGAAGTATCCACAACCGGAGCCTGACTGCTTGGAACTCCTCCCATTTCAGAAGTGTACCATAGGATATTGCTGCCCGGAACGGAAAGAGTATTTCCTGTGGAGTTCTGACAAAAAATGAAGGAAGGAACAGCCGGAGCGGAAGGATAACCTAAAATTTTAACAGTATAAGATTCCGAAGCAACTCTGCAATTAGATAAAGAAATATTGGTACTTTCTCCTACAATGAATCTGAACATATCGCCGTTTTGATACGTTCCTGCACTGATTGTTTGAGTATTATCCGTCGTTACCCCTGAAATATCCGTCCACGTGCTGCCGTTATCCGTGCTTTTCTGCCATATAAAGCGAATATTGGTAAATGCTCCCGGCGCAACATCTGCAGTTATTGTAAAATTGCTGGAATTATCGCAAACACCGGAAGTAAAAACGGCAATATCCGTAGATACGGTAGTCGCAGGGCCACAGGCACTGAACGTAATATCGTCAATCGCAAGGTCATTACCCATCCCTCCAGGAGCATTGTTGATAAGTACTACGTCCACTTCTTCCGAGCCTGCTGCAGATCTGAAATCAAGGAAAAAATTCTTCCACTGCCCCGTTACCGCAAGACCTCCCGTGCTTACTTCTCCTAAAACCATACCCGAAGTATCTACAATCCTAAACGTAACGTCTGCTTTTATCTGGTTTGAATCAGTCAGCAAATTGAGTATCCATGCCGAAAAACGGTATATCTGATTCGGACACAAACCGGAAACCCTTCTCCTGTAAAACTCTCCAGGCGTATAATCCGCATTCACCACCAGCATATTTCCGTATCTTCCCGGAGCATCATTGGTATGGTCGTAATAACTTCCCCAAGACCAGCCGCTGCCTCCTGTATAATTGGTAATGGTATACTGCCCGTCATTCGGTGGAAACCCATTGTAATAAGCATAACTTGTATATGCAGGGTAAACCAAAGCCGGAGATATTACCCGTGAAGGGCTTGTAACAGAGCCAAAATCCTCTGTAAAAACAGGGTCTCCAAAAGAACCTCCACAGCTTTGGGAAAAGAAAAATCCGTTTGAAAGAATCAACAGACCAACACCGATACATTGGGCAAAAAAATATTTATAATAATTCAAAACAGCTCATTATTTAAGTTGTAAATCCGCTAAAACAGGGAAATGGTCGGAAGGATACAGAAGATTTTCCCTACGGTCGTTAATCGTACGGATACTTTTCACCCTAAACCCTTTTACGAAAATATAATCAATCCTTTCCTGCGGAATTTTTGTAATATCAAATGTCTGAAATGTACCTTTCGGCCCATAATGCGGTTTTTCGGAATGGTAAAAAGAATCATCCAGCGATTGGGAAATTATTTTGACAGGTTCGGTATTTTCCGTAAGATTGAAATCTCCCGTAAGAACAACCGGATAATTTTGGGTGTTGAAAGTTTTTATTTTTTCAAGAATCATTTGGGAAGAATGAACTCTGGCTTCATTGCCCACATGGTCGAAATGCACATTGAACGCCCAGAATTTTTTTCCTCCTTTTTTCATTTTAAACAAAGCGTAGGTGCAGATTCTCGGATAGGCGGCATCCCATCCTTTGGATGGAATTTCAGGTGTGGGACTGAGCCAGAATGTTCCCGACTGTACCACTTCCAGCTTGTTTTCATCATAAAAAACGGCGGAATATTCACCTTTATCTTTTCCGTCATCTCGTCCTACTCCTACAAAATCATAGTTTTTTATTCCGGTTTTAATGTCTTTCATCTGCTCCGGAACTGCTTCCTGAACTCCCATTATGTCGGGATGGTAATAATTCATCAAAGCCAATGCATCTTCCTTACGACTATTCCACGAGTTTTCCTTATCCGAGTCCAAGGAAAGCCTGATATTATACGTCATCACGCTGATACTCTGCGCAGAAAGCATCCATGAACCCAACAGAGCTAAAACAAAAAACAATAATTTCATATCTAATACAAATAAAGTTATAAAAGTAAGAAACTTTCGCGACTCTGAACGATAAAAAAGATTGATAAAGAATCACGAATTAAAGTGTTTTGTAAGCAAAAAAATATTTTTTTTGGATTACACTTTCTCTTACAACGGAATATTTGCTGAGCTTTTTATTTTGATGAAAACATTGTTACAGCATAAGGTTTTGATAACGCTCTATTTTCTATGCTCTATCCAACAAAAAACTGAATTTCGTACCTTCAAGATATTCACTTTCCACACGGATATTTTCACCATGAGCTTTAAGAATATGCTTTACAATAGGAAGCCCAAGCCCCGAACCACCGTCTTTTCGGTTTCTGCTCGGTTCAACCCGATAAAAACGTTCAAAAATACGGGGAAGCAGTTCGGGTTTGATGCCCATTCCGTTGTCGCAAACTTCGATGAGTGCTTTTTTGTTTAAAATATTGGTATTTACCACGATTTTTGCCTCCTGACGGTTGGCATAATGAACCGCATTAGACAAAAGATTGATAAGCACCTGCGAAATTTTCTGCTTATCCGCATGTACAAAAATCTGCGTCTGAGGAGAAAGAAGTTTCAAGACGGCATTTTTTTTCTGTGCTTCGAGTTCCAGAAGGTCAAAAACTTCGCGGACAAGCGCATTGATGTCAAACCGTGAAAGTGAAAGTTTGATTTCTCCTGCTTCAAAACGATTAATCATGTCGAGGTCGTTCACGATTGCGATGAGCCTGTCGAGAGAAATTCCGATTCTTTCGAGATATTTGTCCCGAAGATTCATATTTTCCGCTCCTCCGTCTTTCAGAATTTCGATGTAACCCTGAATGGAAAAAAGCGGTGTTTTCAGCTCGTGGGAAATGTTTCCGATGTATTCTTTCCTGTAATTTTCCATTTCCTTCATTGTATCAATTTCGGTAGTGGTTTTCTGGCGGAGTACGAACATTTTTTCGGAAAACTCTTTAAAACCGATATTCTGCCCATCGTCAAAAATTTCGTCAGGAAGTCTGTCCGCCATTTTCCGAACCTGCCGTTTTCCGTAATACCACAAAAGGATTTCTATCCCGAAATATGTGATTACAAAAATCAGAAGCATACTGACTCCCAAAAGAAATGTCATCTTCGGGAAGTGATTTCCCAGCCGGTTCGCATAATCAAAAGCCACTACGATTACGGCAATCGCAATGGTCATTAATAATGCGGTGATGAAAGATAGACGGCTGATTTTCATTTTTTGTTTCAAGTTTGAAGTTTCAGGTTTCAAGTTTATCCCCCCCCCGTCAAAATTTTCCTTTTGAAAATTTTGCCACCCCTCTTAAAAAGAGGGGAATAGTTAGATTATCTTTCGGACTTTTAGTTTTAATGATGTAAATTTTTTCACCCTTGCATAATCGGCGAAACCAAAAGTAAAAAAAAATCCATTAATGCGGTTGAACTTTCTATTAAAAAAAATCACCAAAATTAAACCCTATTTAAAGACAGTTTAAATAGGGTTTAAAATTAGTCATTATTCTTATACAACATTATATCATTATACTTAGCCGTATGTGTCAATGTCGTCCCGATAGTGACCGTTGTAGAACCATCGAAAGGATTTTTGCAATATCCGTTTTGTTCCATCCAGTCGCAGAGTTCAATGATTTGGCTTTTATTGCTGGTAAAATAGAAATACGAAGTGTCCTCAATCGTTTTCAGTACGTTCAAATAATCGGATAGTTTCCAGTAATCTTCACGATTGTATGTACTGGTGTCGGTTGAAAGATAAGGCGGGTCAACCAAAAAGACCACGTTTTCTTTGTTCCTGTATTCAGCAAATAAATCCCGATAATCTTTCCGAACTTTTTCCACTCCTTCCAAATAACCGTCTGCATTGTAATCGCTTTGACGAACGGAATGATACAAACTATCTTTCTCCAACGCCTCAATAGAAGACTTTTGTCCTCCAACGGTGGTTTTGTTGTTTAAATACAGTGAGACGTTTTTTATTGTTGGAGGACGTTTTTTCCCTCCTTATTTTTTTACGTGCAGCACCAAGGCAATTGCGTGGCTGGGCACGGATTCCTTAAAAGCGAATTCTAACTTTTACGGCGTAATTCCGTTTTCTTTCAGCTTTTTCCGAAGTGCGGTGTTTTCGGACTTTAAACGGTTAATAATCTGCTTATGCATCTTTATTTCGTCCTCTAAGAGTTTGATTTTATTTTCAAAAAGTGCCGTAACTTCACGATATTTCACTTCATAGCGGTTTCCCAAATCATCAAGTGTATCTTTATACAGATTTACCAGTTTTTCCGCATTTTCGATTTCCTTTCCTTCGTTATCTGCATTCATTCCGGCGACTTCCGCCCGGAGCTTCCGCTTACCGAAAAGAAACCCGGCAATGCCTGTTAATACGGCGGAAACAAATACGCCAATGTGTGGTGCAATATGCTCTAAAAAAAAATCTGTCATAAATGTTTATATTAAAAATTCCGAACCGCCAAATAAATCTACATGCGTTGCAGTTGAGGAAAATTTCGGTTCTTCGACAAAAACTGTGGATTTTAAAATTAACATTTATCTATAAATTCTCAATTTCTGTTCTTTTGTCTTGAAACAAAAGAACCAAAAGTTCAAGACTTGGAAACTCGGCTAAAATTTTAAA
>JASGDB010000150.1:0-53373 GCA_049841315.1 Bergeyella sp.
ATAAGTTTTATTACCATTTGAAAGAGTGTGAATTTAGGTATAATAACAGAAGTAAAAATTTGTATATTTACTTGACTAAATTAATAAAAAATAACCCGCTTAAATTATCTTGAACCTTAAAAAATAAGTAAATGAAAACTAATTATAAATGACTTAGGAAACGGAGGCGTTAAAAAATTTTAAAGAATTTCCGTTAAAAAATTTCCACTGTTCGAGGGCGGGACAAATTTTTATTATGCGACAAAATTTATCTTTCCGCCCGAGTTTTGGAAATTTTAGGATATTATTTAAAATTTTAGCCGAGTTTCCAGTCTTGAATTTTTGGTACTTTTGTTTCAAGACAAAAGTACAAACAATTAATTTTTGGAAGCCTTGTCAAGGTTCAAAACCTTGACAAGGCTGGTAACAAAACAGTATCATATAAAATTTTGAAAAAAATATTTTTTTTATTCCTCGTAATAATAAATGTGTTGGGATTTTCCCAAACACTCGGCGCCGGTCTGGACAAAAAAACGCTCGCACTCGGTGAAGTCGCTACCTTTAAGGTGAAAATTTTCGACCTTGAAGGAAAAGATGTCGTTTCCGCTCCGAAAAATGAACTGCTTCCTTTTCATTTTGAAGAAATAAAAGACAGCATCATCAAAACACCGGAAATGTACGAAAGAATCATTCAGTTTCAGGTTTTTGAAGAAGGGAAATTCACCATTCCGGCACTTGATTTTAAAATCGACGGCACGGTTCAGCATACCGTTCCTTACGAAATCGAAGTCGTGAATACCGCACAGCAAGGCGATGAAATCAGCGATATTATGAATAATCGCGAAGTAAGCCTCAATGCCCGTGATTACTGGGATTTGTACAAATGGTATCTTCTCGGATTTATGATTTTGCTTGCACTGATTATTCTGCTTTATCAGCTCGTAAAATATGCACGGCAACGGAAAAATTCGCCTGTTGTGATGACCAACAAAACGCTTAAAGCATTAGACGTTTTGAAGAAAAAGAAATACATTGAAGACGAAGATTTCCGCTCCTTTTATGTGGAACTTGTGGATATTACGAGAGATTTTCTCACCAAACAATATCAGATTCCTGCGGATGTTTTGCTTACGGATGATTTGGTGGATTTGATGAAGAATCACAATACCATTTCACCGGAAAATGAAAAAACAGTGGAAGATGTGCTTCTGCGAGGAGATTTGGTGAAATTTGCCAAAACTTTCCCTCCTCAGGAAGTGATGCAGAAAGACTGGCAGGAAATCCGCGATTTCGTGAAACGTTCCTCAAAGGATTTAGAACTGGAAAAACTGATTAGGAAAGATGTTTAAGCTCCCGAATTTTGAATTTTACAGCCCGTGGTTTTTGCTGTTGTTTCTGGCTTTCATTCCGCTTCTGATAATGGATGTGCGGAAGAAAAAAAGAAAAGGAATCACCGTTCCCACCACAAAAAACATGAAGCAGAACGAAAGAATTCTTTTCGTATTTTTCCTTCTGAAAATTACAAAATACATCATCCTTTCCTGCCTGATTATCGCACTGGCAAGACCGAGAACCTTTACCATCGCCGAAAATCAGGACGACAGCAAAGGACTTGACATCATCCTTTCCGTAGACGTTTCGCTGAGTATGCTCGCCAAAGACCTTAATCCCGACCGTCTTACCGCTTTGAAAGATATTGCGGTTAAGTTTGTACAAAAAAGAACTAACGACCGAATCGGGTTAGTGGCATATTCCGGAGAGGCTTTTACGAAAGTTCCCGTAACATCCGACCATCAGGTGGTGATTGATGAGCTGGAACAGCTCGACCCGCTTGAATTACAGCCCGGAACAGCAATAGGCGAAGGGCTTTCCGTAGCAGTAAATCACCTGAAAGACAGCAAAGCGAAAAGCAAAATCATCATCCTGATGACCGACGGAAAAAATACGATTGAAAACGCAATGCCTCCTCAGGTTGCCGCCGAATTGGCAAAAAGCAATAAAATAAAGGTTTACAGCATCGGAATCGGAACCAACGGTTATGCGCTGATGCCGACCAGAACCGATATTTTCGGAAATCTGATTTTTGATGAAACCCGTGTGGAAATCGATGAACCGGTACTTCGGGAAATTGCTTCGTATACAGGCGGAAAGTATTTTCATGCCACTTCCAATCAGAGCCTTGCCGATGTGTATAATGAAATCGACCAGCTGGAAAAATCGGATGTCAAAACTTCAAAACTGTATAATTACGAAGAATATTTCCGTACTTTTTTGTGGATAGCATTGGCGGTTTTATTGCTTGATGCGCTTTTGAGATGGGTGTTTTTTAAATTTTTAAATTAATGGACTGGTATTTCGGAAATCTGTATTATCTCGCTTTGCTGCTGCTCGTTCCACTCCTCGGAATGGCGGTTTTTCGTTTTGTAAAATGGAAAGAAAATCGCCGGAATCGGTTTGCGGAAGATAAATTTCAGCAAGAGCTTTTCGAGAAAAATTCACGTTTTTCAAAGGTATTTTTCCTGCTGTATTCCATTGCGGTGGCATTTCTCGTTCTTGCGATTGCAGATGTGCTGAAGGGAACGGAAGAAATCGAAACCAAACAGAAAATGAACAATGTGGTTTTCCTCCTCGATGTTTCCAATTCCATGAATGCCGAAGATGTGGAAATTAATCGTCTCACGGAAGCCAAAAACATTATACTCAATACTTTAACAAAATTAAAAAACGACAGAATCGGCGTGGTGATTTTCGCTGGAGATGCCGTTTCCATCATGCCTTTGACTACGGATTATACTGCTGCTGACACCTACCTCGGCGGAATAGAAACGGATGTGATGAAAATTCAGGGAACGGATTTTTTGAAAGCGATGCAAACGGCTTCGCAGAAGTTTAAAAACATCCCGAAAACGGCGAGAAAAGTTGTTCTCATCAGTGATGGAGAAGATAACGAAGGCAATGAAAGCGAAGCAGTAAAAGAAGCCAAAGACCAAGGGATTTCCGTGATTTCCGTTGGTGTTGGAACAGAAGAAGGCGCACCTGTTCCGGCATATCTTTTCGGGCAGCTGATGGGATACAAAACCGATTTGAACGGCGAAACCGTAATCTCAAAAAGACAGACGGAAGCCTTGAAAAAAATCGCCAATTCCACCGGAGGAACATATATCGACGGAAATAATCTTGAGGAAGCCTCTAAACAGATTGCCGAAGCTCTTGAAAATTCAGCTTCTTTTTCCGCTTCATTGGTGAAATCTCAAAACGGTATTCATTATTACCAGTATTTTCTGGCGGTTTCGATGTTTTTCTTTCTTGTCATTTTTCTCTTTAACCCGAAAAAAGACCTTAATATTTAAGACTTGGAGACTGTGAGACTTGGAGATAGGGTGATGAGTGATAATGCGTGTGAATTTCTGCAAAGAAAATTTGACTTATTGAAATCGAAACAATTTTACTTTTCACATCCCAAACCTCGTATCTCGAAACCCGTACCTCGTAACCTCTTGTACTTTAACCAACTTTAACAGTTTTACCCTATCCTCTTAACATTAAAAAGAATAATTTTGCCACAATGGTTTTGAAGCATCTGATTATTGGTTTATTATTATCTTTTCTAAGCTGGAATGTTGCGAATGCTCAGGAAAGCTATAATCGTTTGATTTTTGAAGGAAACCGTAGTTTTAATAATAAAGACTACGAAAATTCTGTTGCAAAATTTAAAGAAGCTGTGAAACAAAAAAACAATGACTTCGCGGCTCATTACAACCTTGGGAACGCCTATTACAAAAAGAAAATGTACGAGGAAGCCCGAACAGAATACCAAAAAGCGCAGAACCTTGCCCAAACGATTCCCGATAAATCGGCGGCTTTGTACAATCTCGGAAATGCTTATATGAAGGATAAAAAACCTGAAAAAGCGGCGGAATTATACAAGCAGGCTCTGAAATACAGTCCGTATAACGAAACCATCCGCAAAAATTACGAAATCGCAAAGCTGAAAGACAAAGAAAAACAGAACCGGCAGAATAAGGAGCAGAACAAAAAAGGCGGAGGCGGAAACGAAGGGAAACAAAATGATTCTCCAAAAGATGACCAGAAAGGAAAAGCCCCGCAGCAGCAAGGAAACGGGCAATCGCCCGATCAGCAGCAGGGAGAAGGAAACGGCAATAATCCGAAAGAAGAAAACGGAGCTATGCCGAAAGATTTGGAAGACGCCATCCTGAACCGTGTGTCCAGCAAAGAAAGAGAAACCGCAAGAAGAATACTCAATAAAAATTCCTATTCAACGCCGGCGAGCAATGATAAGGATTGGTGATGAAAACAAAATTTCTGCACATATTTCTATTGTTTTCGGCCGTTTTCACGTACGGTCAGGTTAATTTATGGACAGCTGTAGAAGAACGAAATCTTAAAGTAAATGATGATTTTGTTGTTACTTTTATCCTTGAGGTTAACGGAAATGATTATGTGCAGGAAACACCGCTCAGGCTTCCCGATCTTTCCAAATACAACATCCTCGGGCAGGGTTCAGATACCAAAACATATATCGACCCGAAAAGCAATATCGCTATCAATCAGATAGTCTATCAGGTGGCATTACAGCCTAAACAAGCCGGGAAAAACAGAATCGGTTCCGCATTGGTTCAGGTGAACGGAAAAATGTATAAAACCGAACCGATTGATTTTTATGTGGCAGAAGCCGATAAAAAAACACCTCAAAATCAGGAAATTGCATCTTCACCTGCGGATTTTTATCTGGATATGCAGGTGAAAAAACGTGAAGTATATGCCAATCAACCGACTATAGCCATTCTTCGGGCGTACAGTAAGGACTTTGACAACTTCAGAAAAGTAAGTGACATCGAAGTTCCGGAACAGCCGAATATCAGCATCAGAACAGTAAGCCACAGAAAATCCGACATCGAACAAAACAGTAAAGGAGATATGGCTTCGCAGGTGATTGCCGTGTACATGGTTTTCCCTACAGAACCCGGAAAAGTGGAAATAGAGCCGGTTACCGCCAAGCTGAAAGACAAAAAATACAGTTCCAATAAAGTGAATCTCAATGTGAAAAAACTACCGGGCGACTCTCCGGCGGATTTTAAAAATGCGGTTGGAGCTTTCACCATGGATATTGAAAAAATTCCGGAAGAAAAAATAGTAGAAAATAAACCGATAAATGTTACCGTAAAAATAAAAGGAGAAGGAAATCTTCAGAATATGAAGCTCCCGAAAATAGTTCCGAATGACAGTTATAGCGTTTTTCCCCCGAAAATCACACGTGAAATGACAACCGGAAAAGACGGGTTGCAGGGAGAAATAACGGCACATTATGTAATCCTTCCGGTAAAGACGGGGAAAATTTCCGTTGAGACAGAAGGTTTTGCTTATTTCAATCCGCATGATAAAAAATATGTGGAAGAAGGTTCAAAAATGATTAACCTTAACGTGATGAGCCATGAAGAGCTTCTGGATTCCAAAACGACAATAGAAAAAGTGAATGACAATATCAGTGAAATTCTGGAAACCGTAGGCACGCCCGTCATCGGAAATTCTGCATTGAAAGAAAAAGAAAAAAGCAGATTCGACTGGAAAACCATTCTTCTCAACACGGCAGTTTTCACGGTTCTTGCTTTTTTGATTTTTTATCTGAAAAAAGCACGTAAAAAAAGAAAATCGGCAAAAGAAAATATCCCTACGGAACCTATTCAGACGATTGAAGAAACGGAAAGAATATTGAGACAGTCTCAAAAAATTTCTGTGGAAGACCATCTGCATTATCTCAAAACCTTGAAAGACAATAAAGATTCCCGGCAGTTTTTCAATGTGTACGATGAATTATTGAAAGATGTTGAAAATCAAATGAATGAAAAAGGTTTTTCTTCTTTTGGAGCTTATCTTGAACAGGCTTTCGGAAAGCAGGAATCCGAAAATTTCCGTAATCTCAGCAAAAAAATTGCTCTTGAAAAATATGCTCCCGTTTCTGCGGATGAAGATTTGGAAGAATTTTACAATGAAATTGATATATTGTTTTCTAAAATTACCAAATAATCAAAAAAAAGCGTTATTTTTGCGAAATTTTTAAAAGCAATGAACTTCTTTGAATACTTTAATCTGAAAGAAATGCTCACCGCTTCCATGGTGCTTTTTGCGGTAATTGATATTGTAGGCTCAATCCCGATTATCGTGAGTCTGAAACAAAAATTCGGGCATATAGAAGCCAGAAAAGCGTCTATTGTAGCAGGCGTGCTGATGATTGCCTTTCTGTTCATCGGGAATAATATTTTGAAACTGATTGGCGTGGATGTCAATTCATTTGCGATTGCCGGAGCGTTCGTGATTTTCATTATTGCCGTGGAAATGATTCTGGGTATTGAAATTCAGAAAAATGCGGAATCCAAAACAGCTTCCATTGTTCCGATTGCCTTTCCGCTTATTGCAGGAGCAGGAACGCTCACGACCACACTTTCCCTGAAAGCGGAATACCACGATATCAATATTATTGTAGCCATTATCCTTAATACGATTGTGGTTTATGCCGTTCTGAAATCCGCCAACTGGCTGGAAAACAAGCTGGGAGACGGCACTTTGCAGGTGCTGAAAAAAGTTTTCGGAATTATCCTTCTGGCGATTTCCATTAAATTATTTACCGCTAACTTTGCGCAGTTATTTTCAACTTACGTGAAATTTTAAATCAGTATTATGCAGACTTTTTATAAAATATTTCTTGTGCTTTTCATCCTTTTTATCGGCTTCAGCCTGTATTCCATCAACTGGAAACTGGGTTTTATGCATGAAGAAAATTCCAAATTTCTGCTTTCGCTCACAGCCGGAATTATCGGACTGATTTTGGTTTTGGTGCTTAGTACGTGGAGTAAATTGGCTAAAAAATAAGTGTTTTGATTTCTTAAACACAAAGGATTTTGTACTATTAGCTGCTTTATTTTTAGGTTCGCGTCAGCAAGAAATTTAATCTATTTAAAAACAAGATTTTTCCCTAAAGCCTGCATTTTCAGTTCGGTTTCCCGCCATTCTTTTTCGGGACTGCTTAAAGCAGTAATGCCTCCTCCGGCAAAGAGTTCAATACAGTTGGAATATACTTTTCCACAACGGAGATTGACGAAAAAACAGATGAAATCTTCGGTTTCGGTTCTGGAATATCCGCCGTACAATTCTCTGGAAAATTGTTCCAAATTCTGAATCTGTTCTTTGCAGAAATCTTTCGGGATTCCGCAGACGGCAGGAGTGGGATGAAGTTTGGAAATCAGCTGGTCGAGGTGTTTTTCTTCAAGTTTTATACGGAAATCTGTTCTCAAATGTTTGATGTTTCCCGAAATATGGTCAAATGTTTCCGATTGTTCCACATCTTTCGCATATTTTCCTAAAATTCCGGCAATGTATTCGGTTACGGGTTTCTGTTCTTCGATTTCTTTTGAAGTCCATTCTTCTTCTAAAGGAAGTGTTCCTGCAAGGCTCATGGTTTCAAATTCCGAAGTTTTTTTATTGAATTTTCCCAAAAGTTCGGAGAAAGCGCCAATCCAGCAGTTACCATTATTTTCAAATGCGTAAACGAAAGCGGACGGATATTTTTCACAGAGATTCAGAAAGGTTTTGGGAATATCGGGGTTCTGAACGGGAATGTTTTTTTTTCGTGAGATGACGAGTTTCGGAAGCCGGTTTTCCTTAATGATTCGTATGGTTTGATTGATTTTTTCAATATATTCCTCCTGAGTTTCATCTGCGGAAAATTCCTTTTTTTCAGGAAGCGGAAAGGCGTTTTTATGTAAATCTTCTTTCTCAATGGAAACAATATTTCCGGCAATTTTGATTTCGCTTTTTCCGTCAAAAGAAATAAAACTTACCGAAGAATGTTCTTCGGAAAAGTCTGTTGTATAAAGGGAATTTTCGTGCGGAAATCTGAAAAAAATCGTCATTTTTATCGCAGTTTATCGTGCGGAACAATGTTGTTCGTCATCGTGGTGTGGTTGATGAGCTGTCCGTTTTCGTCGCGGATTTCAATTTGTGAAACGTGCATTGTGTTGCCTTTTCTGATGAAAGTGGCGGTTCCTGTTACGATTCCGTCCCGTTTTGCTCTCAGGTGATTGGAATTGATGTTTGTTCCCACAGGAATTTCTTTCGTCAAATCGCAATGGATTACGGAAAGGCATGAACCCAGCGTTTCCGCCAAAACGCAACTCGCGCCGCCGTGCATAATGCCGTATGGCTGATGAACTTTCGGAGTTACGGGCATCGTTGCGGAGAGGGAATCTTCGGAAACATCGGTAAAAACGATGTCCAGATTTCCGTTCAGCGTTTCTGTTGTTCTGCTGTTCAGTTTTTCTAATATTTCTTTTTTTTTGTTGTCGTCCATTTTCTTTTTTTTATCATTTTCTTTTCCACGCATTTCATACGTGGCTATTAATATTGAACCTCTTTGAGGTTCTCAGGACTTGGTTCTTTTTACTTTTCCAAGGGCTTCACCCTTGGCTATTTTATTTCGCCACTTCGTGGCTCAACTCAACTTTTTTGAGGGATTTTTCCTTGGCTCTTAATAAATCTTCGGATTCCAGTTTTCCGGTATTTTCGGCTGGATGTCGTATTCTATATAGAAATTTTGAATTTTTTCCATGATTTCTTCAAAAGATTTTGTTTGGAGTTCTTCGTAAGAAATTTTATATCCGAGATTGATAGTTTTTCTTTTGTAATCACCTCCCGCGAGAACAATCGGAACTTTTGCGGCAAGTGCCATATTGTAGAATCCTTTTCTCCATTTTTCGACACGGCTTCGGGTTCCTTCCGGCGTGATGACGAGGCTGAAACTTTCTTTTTCAAATAATCCGGCAACGAAATTCACCAGATTGTTTTTCTGGCTTCTGTCAATCCCGATTCCGCCGATTGCTTTTACGATTCCGCCGTACCAGGCTTTTGTGTGAGCATCTTTGATGATGACTTTCAGCGGTTTTCCCAAAGCCATATATGCGAGATTTCCCAAAATATATTCCGAGTTGTGCGTATGCGGAGCGACTACCAAAATACAGCGGTCAAGATTATTGACATCGCCCTGTAATACTATTTTCCAGCCGATGATTTTCAGGATGAGTTTTGCGAGGAGTTTTTTCATATTGTTAATGTTTCCGATGAAACTGTTTTTGATTATACATTTAACAAAAAAGTATAACCAAACTGGTTATACTCCACAAATATATTGAAATATTATCGCTCTGAAAACTTAAAATAAATTGCTGATGAAATCTACAATCTTAATCACGATTTCTAAAACTACCTGTACCATTTTGATAAATTTTTAAATTTTAACGGTGTTTACTAAAACTTATACGAAGATATAAAAGTTATTTTGAATTGAATTGGTTTGCAATGTTAAATTTTATTAAATAATTCAAAATACATTTCGCTCTTTCTGCATTTCTGGAAGAATAAGCGAAAAGCGGACTGATTTTTCAGTTGTATTTCCGCCTTTCGTCTTATCCACTCTCGGTTATTTAGTTGTAATGGAGATTTCCTTTTTCCCGTCTTTGATTTTGATGTCCACATTTTTCATCTTATCCATTTTGGAATCGAGAGAATCCATAATTTTATCTGCTTCTTCGGAAGATACTTTTTTGCCGTTGATGATAATGCTGTCTTTATCATCGGAATTGTATTCAATCGTTTTTCCATTAATGGAAATTTTATTTTTTTCGATGGAAATGCTGTTGTCGTCATCATTATCATCTTCGTCCAGATTGTCTTCTAATTGCAGATTGTCTTTCACATTGAATACTTTCACATTCTGCGGAACGACTAATTCGTAGGTTACATTATAGTTTCGAAAACGGTGCTCGTACGGATATTTCACGAAATTCGGGACAAGGATTTTATTGCCGTTGATTTCCACCGGAACATTCATCTGAATCGGAATATTGTAGCCTTTCGCTTCTTTTTTGATGATGAGATAAGGCGTTTTTACATCCATTCTTCTGGTTACTTCAATGTAAGGATAATCCTCTTCAAACACTTCTTTTTTATCGGAATATAGATTGTCGTCATATCCTTTGAAATTTTGCGGAATCGTAACCTGTTTCACATCTACGAACAAACTGTCGGAAGTAGTGGCAATGGCAACTTCTTCGGTATCTTCCTTGTTGCCTTTCAGGAACATATCTTTTTTCGCCATATTTACTCCGAAATAGGTGGAAAGTCCTATCAGCAAAATGAATAATCCGCCCAGAACCCAACCGATATTTCTGACTTTGGTTTTCGGGGCTAACAGTTTCAGAGCCAAAAGTCCGAAAAGAATGGCCGGAATCAGGCAGGAAATTACGATTAATAGACTGATAATGTACATCATATTGCTGTCTTCAAAATAAAAATTCATCTGGCTTACCGGTTCGAAATCACTGTTGGCAAAAAATGCGAATCCGAAAAACGCACTTATAATAGAGCCAATAGAAATCATTACGAAAAATCCGCCGAGAAGATAACGGATGACGTTCCAAGCACCGTTTCCTGCGGAATTGATGACAGGTTTGCTTTCGTTGTACATTTCCCCGACTTTTTGTCCTGCTTCATTGGTAAACTGTACGATTTTGTTGGATTCTTCCTTAATCGTATCGAAGTTGATAGGTTTTCCCTGCATTTTCAGATAATCCGAAGTGGTTTTTGCCACCGGAAGAATTGCCCAGAGAATGATGTAAACCAAAATAAGAATCAGCGTAGGAAATCCTGTAAAAATTCCAACAATGGCTAAAGTTGTCCAAATAACCCGCATCCACGAAACATCTATTCCGGTATAATAGGCGAGTCCTGCACAAACACCGCCTAATTTTGCATTTTCGGGGTCACGGAAAAGTTGTTTGTTTCCGTCGGTATAATTGGTTTTCTGCTGTTTTTTGGAAGTGTTTTCAGAATAGTAGGCTTCTTCCTGCTGTTCGATGGCTTCGGGCGTTCCGAGTTGAGCAATAACGCGTTCCACATCTTCGTTGTTGATGACTTCGCGTTTTCCCAAGGAATCTTTGAAGATTTCCACCATTCGGATTTCGATGTCGTGCATTACTTCGTCCGCTTCGCCGGAATCCAGAGAACTTCGGAGAGCGGTAAGATAATCGCTGAGTTTTATGTAAGCGTGTTCCTCGATAGTGAAAGAGAAACCTGCGAGTGCTATGGAGAGTGTCTTGTTCATAGTTGTTTAGATTTGAGAGTTTTGGGTAATCTGGTTTACAGAATTGGTCAGTTCGTGCCACGTATTTTGCAGTTCGGCAAGGAAGAGTTTTCCTTTTTCCGTAATCTGGTAATACTTTCTTGGCGGTCCGCTTGTGGATTCTTCCCAGCGGTAGGCGAGAAATTCGCCGTTTTTCAGTCTTGTGAGGAGAGGGTAGAGTGTGCCTTCCACCACGTCCAGTTTTCCTTTTTTGAGTTCGTCAATCAGGTCGGAAACGTACATTTCTTTTCTGTTGATGAGGCTCAAAATACAGAATTCCAGAATGCCTTTGCGCATCTGCGCTTTTGTGTTTTCTGTGTTCATTATTAGGGTTCAATGTTTACGGTTTATTGTTTAATGTTTAAAGTTTCGGGTTTCAAGTTAACCATCCCGTCAAAATTTTCTTTCTGAAAATTTTGCCACCCCTCCAAAGGAGGGGAATATTGCCGTTTGTTTTCGGAGTTTCGGTCTTCCTAACTTCCATCTTCTTTCTTCTGGCAAAAAGTTATACCTTTAACTTTACATCGCAAAGATATAAATTAAAATTGATACTATGCAATACAAAGTAGTAGAATATTTTTTAAATTTTACTTAATCTATTGATAATCAGTGATAAAAATTTTGTTGATTTTTTTAAAGTTTATGGAGAAGAGCCAAGGAAAAAGAACCAAAGAGTTGGGAGAAGGGGAGACTTTGAGAAAATGAGACTTTGAGAAGTAATGTGGAAAGATAACGGAAACATTTCCCTCCTTTGGAAGGCTACCCGCAGGGCGAGGTGGTTTAATTACTTATCAGCTCCGCCCGCAATGACAACTGATATTCTTTGCGGTTTCTTTGTCTTCTGTAAGAAACCCGAAGTGGTTCTACGAAGTCAACCTCAGCAATTAGATTCTTTCAGAATGACAAAGGTATTGCTGATTTTTTTGACTGCGAAGCAAATTCCCTTGTCTCTTTTTCCTTTTATCTTGTGCCTTTTTCCTTGGCTCTTTTTCCTTGGCTCTTTTTCCTTTTTCCTTGGCTCTTGTCTTACTCTTCCAGCCACGAAGTCATATAGCTTTCGTCCTCTATTTTCACCGCTTCCGCAGTCAGTTTCAGCGGGCGGAACGGGTCGACCATCACCGCATATTCATCTGTGAATTTTTTCCCAATACTGCGTTCCATTGCGCCGGGATGCGGGCCGTGGACAATTCCGCCGGGATGAAGCGTGAAATCCATTAAATCAATATGATTTCTGCTCATGAAATCTCCTTCCGTGTAAAAAAGAACCTCATCGGAATCGATGTTGGAATGGTTGTACGGAGCGGGAATGGCTTCCGGATGATAATCATACATTCTCGCTACAAAAGAGCATACAACAAAATTATGCGCTTCAAAATTCTGATGAACAGGAGGTGGTTGATGTATGCGCCCTGTAATCGGCTCAAAATTTTTGATATTGAATTTAAAAGGATAGAAAAATCCGTCCCAGCCTACTACATCAAACGGATGAGTTGCATAAATGAAATCGGAAATCTGATTTTCCTTTTTTACTTTGATGAGGAAATCGCCTTTTTCGTCTTTCGGCTCTACGAAATACGGTGTTTCAATATCTCTTTCGCAGAAAGGCGAGTGCTCTAGAAGTTGCCCGAACTCGTTGCGGTAACGCTTCGGAGTATAGATTGGCGAATGGCTTTCAATGAATAAAAAAACCGGATTTTCCTGCAACTCAAACTGATAGATAGTTCCGCGTGGAATGATGAGGTAATCGCCTTTGGCAAAATCCAGGTTTCCGAGCATGGTTTTCAGAGTTCCGCTTCCTTCGTGAACGAAGAAAAGCTCATCACATTCTCCGTTTTTGTAGAAATAATCCATGGATTGGAGCGGTTTTGCCAGTCCCATTTTCAAATCGTTGTTGTACATGAGGATTTTCCGGCTGTC
The DNA here is from genome assembly GCA_049841315.1 of Bergeyella sp. Classification (GTDB taxonomy): domain Bacteria; phylum Bacteroidota; class Bacteroidia; order Flavobacteriales; family Weeksellaceae; genus JASGDB01. The sequence continues at coordinate 13,088 of JASGDB010000150.1, forward strand.
TACAAAATCGTTTTCGGGAGTTACGTTTTTTCCCTGAAATCTGCGCGGAGTTACGTTTTTTTCGACAGCGGTTACGGGAGTTACGTCTTTCACATTGCCGATGCTTTTAATCTGCGTAGGCCTGTGGATATGATACAGCAGTGAAGAAATGCCGTGAAAACCTTCTGTTCCGAAAAGCTGTTCGTAATAAAAACGGTCGTTTTCGGATTTAAAAATGGTATGTCTTTTCTGTGGAATTTTTCCGTTTCGGGTGTATCTCATTTCTGAAAATTTAGAACTTCTTAAAGGTAAAAATTTTTTGAAAACTGCAAAATGCAGATTTTAAAGCCAAAAACGGAAACGGTTTATGTTGTTAAATACTACAGATACCCAAATTTTAACTGTTTACAGATATCTGTGCGTCTGTGGCAAGATATAATTTTTTACATTTGCTAGCGAATTGCAATGAACGATGTATAAAAATTTTTTTAAACGGATTATTGATTTTCTTGCTTCTTTCTTTGGATTGCTGCTGCTGAGTCCTGTTTTTATTATTGTAACGATTGGTTTGTTTATTGCCAATCAGGGGAAGCCGTTTTTCTTTCAATTTCGTCCCGGAAAAGATGAAAAGATTTTCAAAATCATCAAGTTCAAAACAATGAACGATAAAAAAGACAAAGAAGGAAATCTTTTATCCGACGCAGAACGATTGACAAAAATCGGCAGTTTTGTACGAAAAACATCACTCGATGAAATACCACAACTCATCAATGTACTAAAAGGCGATATGTCTTTAATCGGACCTCGTCCTTTATTGTCACAGTATTTATCTTTGTATGATGAGGTTCAGAAAAGACGACACGAAGTCCGTCCGGGAATCACAGGTTGGGCACAAATAAACGGAAGAAATGCCATTTCGTGGAAACAAAAATTTGAATACGATGTTTGGTATGTGGATAACATCAGTTTTTTATTAGATATAAAAATCTTATTTTTAACCATTAAAAAAGTTTTCGTTCGGGAAGGAATTTCACAAGAAGGACAAGCAACGATGGAGGCTTTTACAGGAAATAAATAAATGAGTTTACAGGAAAATCAATACAACGAAATACTTCGGCAAGTTGTTGCCGAAATAAAATCTACCCGTGTTACAATCGCAAGACGAATGAATACGGCAATGATGCAGTTGTATTGGAACATCGGAAAACGCTTGTCCGAAGAAGGTTTGCAAAAAGGTTATGGAAGCAGTGTTGTAAAACGCTTGTCGATGGATTTGCAAGAAGAATTCCCCGAAACTACAGGTTTTTCTTCCCGAAACTTGTGGGATATGAAAAAATTTTATGAGCATTATGCACTTACCGATGAAAAACTGCGACAATGCGTCGCACTTTTGCCGTGGAAGCATAATCTTCTGATTATCAGCAAAACAAATTCTATTGAAGAAGCTCGTTTTTATGTAGAGCAAGTGGTTGAAAACGGTTGGTCGAGAGATATTTTGCTCAATTTTATAAAAGCTGATACCTATCGCCATACTAAAGTTCTGCCCAAACAGCACAATTTTCACGAAACATTACCCGAACACTTGCAAGAACAGGCAAACGAAATATTAAAAAGCACTTACAATCTTGAATTTCTCGGATTAAGCCAACCTCTTAAAGAACGGGAATTAGAAAAAAGATTAGTCGAAAAAATAAAATTGTTTTTGTTGGAATTGGGTACAGGTTTTTCGTTTATCGGAAGCCAATACCGCTTGGTTCTTGGCGAAAAAGATTATGCAGTGGATTTGTTGTTTTTCAACAGAAAATTGAGAAGTTTGGTAGCTATTGATTTGAAAATCGGAAGTTTTGAGCCGGAATATATCGGAAAAATGAATTTTTATCTCGGACTTTTAGACGACCAAATAAAACAAGAAGATGAAAATCCATCAATAGGAATTGTGCTTTGTGCCGATAAAAATCAGGTGGAAGTAGAGATTTCGCTTCGTGATTTCAAAAAACCGATAGGAGTTGCTGATTACAATTTGCAATTCCCCGAAAAACAAATCAAAGAGTTGATTTATAACGAAATCAATAAAGAAAAAAACCGAAGTCTTGAAGAATCAGATTCTGAATAAATTTAAAACATAAACCGAAAAATAATGTATCTATACGGAGCAAGCGGACACGGAAAAGTTGTCGCCGAAATAGCGATTGAAAACGGAATTTCCGTTGATGGTTTTATAGACAGAAATAAAGCCATAAAAACCTGTCTTGGTTTTCCCGTATCTGATGAGATGCCCTTGGAAACCAAGGAGATTTTCATTTCAATAGGGAATAACCAAACCAGAAAAAAAATTGCTCAAACTTTATGTGAAAATCAGTTTCTCAATCTGATACACCCGAAATCCATCATTTCAAAAAGTGCAAATTTAGGAGCGGGAACGGTTGTAATGGCAGGTGCAACCATCAATGCAGAAACAAAAATCGGAAAGCACTGCATCATCAATACAAATTCCTCCATTGACCACGACTGTGTGATTGAAGATTTTGTGCACATTTCTCCTAATGTCGCTTTGGCAGGAAATGTAAAAATAGGGGAAGGAACTCATATCGGAATCGGAGCTTGTGTCATTCAGGGAATTAAAATCGGAAAATGGGCAACTGTTGGAGCTGGAGCGGTTATTATTAAAGATGTTCCCGATTACGCAGTTGTTGTTGGTAATCCTGGTAAAATATTAAAAATGAATAACTTACAGAAAAAAATAGGGGGGGGTAAAACCTCATAGCACATTTGTTTTCTATGTGGTAAAGCGTTGTAACAGCTCCATAGAAAATAGAAAAAACAGAGCCATAATCGGAATAAATAACCTTTTAATTCGGGAGTATGGAAGCTGTTAATCCTGCAACTGCTTATGAGCAGAAAATACATTTACTAAGAGCAATTCAAAGAAGCGAATTAGCTTATTCGTCTTATAGACAAAACACCAAATATTTTCAGGCATTAAGAATTTACAAAGCGAATAAAATAGTCTATTCGTTGTTGGAAATCTTTTTACTTGAATGTAACAGAGAAGATGTTGAAATAATCTGCGAATATTTATTCCATTTAGAAGATTGGTTTAATCAATTTGATTGCGAAGTGCAGAAAGGCAATATAGAATTGTCCCACAATTTTATATTTGAGCGTTTGGAGTATTCAATTTCTTTTCCAAAACATTTTAAAACCATATTGCTATGAGATATGTATTTGCAGGGGACAGACAGATAAGCTGTATCATACTTGGTTTTCTAATTGGTAAAGGATTTTATCCAGAGGCTTTATTTGTTACAGACGGAGTGAACGCAACACATTCAGAGGAGTTGATTAGAATTAGCGGTTTAGAAGAATCCCGAATATTTAAAGGAAAGGAGGTTATTAAAAATGGGGAAGTTTTGGGTCTTCTTCATAAAATGGAACTTGATTATATAATTGGTATACATTATCCATATATTATTTCAAAGGAATTGTTAGAAATTCCTAAGATTGGATTTTTAAACTTACATCCTGCTTATCTTCCGTTTAATAAAGGTTGGAATACACCCTCTTGGGCGATTTTAGATAAATCTGTTTACGGAGCTACATTACATTTTATGAGTGAGGAGCTTGATAAAGGAGATATTATACATCAGAAAAAAATTGAAGTTGCTACTTCTGATACAGCCAATAGTCTGTATCAAAAAGTATTAAAACTTGAAGAAGAAATTTTTTTTGAAGCTTTTGACGGTTTAGTTCAATTGAATCCGAAAAGAATCAAGCAAGAAACAGAAGGAAGTTCCTATAAAAAATCAGACTTGCAAAAAATACGAGAATTTTTTTTAGATGAAGAAATTGTTATAGGAGATTTTTTGGATAAATTAAGGGCTTTGACAACAAACAACCCAGATGAAATGGCTTATTTTAAGGAAGGAGAAAGAAAGATAGGTGTTAAAATAGAGTTTGTGGAACTGTCAGTTGATTTTTATTGTAATGAGCTTAAAATGAATAACTTACAGAAAAAAAATAGGGGGGGGTAAAACCTCATAGCACATTTGTTTTCTATGTGGTAAAGCGTTGTAACAGCTCCATAGAAAATAGAAAAAACAGAGCCATAATCGGAATAAATAACCTTTTAATTCGGGAATATGGAAGCTGTTAATGTATTAATCACCACTAAAAAAATAGCAATTTTTGGAGCAGGTGGCTTCGGTAGAGAAGTAAAAACGATAATAGACTCGATAAATTCAGAAAAACCAAATACCTTTGATTTAATCGGTTTTTTTGATGATGGAGTTGAAAAAGGAAAGATTGTAAATAATTATCCTGTTTTAGGGGGAATAAAAGAACTTAATGAATTTCAGGAAGATTTATCAATAGTCATTTCTATCGGAGACCCTGCGGTAAAGAAGAAAATTATAGCCAAAATTGAAAATAAAAATATAGATTTCCCTTCAATTATCCACCCGAAAGCATCGATATCAAAAGATGATGTGAAAATAGGAAAAGGCTGTATTATCTGTGAGGGGACGATTGTTACTTGTAATATTGAGATTAGGGATTTTGTTATTTTGAATTTGATGTGTACCGTTGGACACGATACTATAATTGAAAATTTCTGCGCATTTATGCCTTCCGTAAATATTTCTGGAGAGGTTATTGTTCGGGAATCGGTTTATGTAGGAACAGGGGCAAAAATCATTAATCTTTTAGAAATCGGAAAAAATACTGTAATAGGAGCAGGAGCAGTTGTTTCCAAATCTTTGCCTGAAAATTGTACAGCAGTTGGGATTCCTGCCAAACCAATTAAATTCCATAATTAACGAAGTTGTCAGAAATTCAATAAGATTATTAAAAATAATTTCCGCACTCACACAATGCAATTTTACAAATAAATCGTTCTTTCAAAAGAACATTTTTAACACAAAATCGTTCTTTCAAAAGAACATTTTTATATCTTTGTGGAAAATAAGTTGTTATGGAAGCACTATTTAGGAGTTATACACGGTTGCTTAACTCGGTGGATACAAAAAACCATCGCTATTTGTATTATCAAATTGATTGGAGCAATCGTCTTATAGGCATCAAAGGAGCAAGAGGAACAGGTAAAACAACTTTATTGTTACAGCATATTGCCGGGAATTTTCCAGATAAGAGTAAGGCTCTCTATGTCAGTTTGGATAATATTTGGTTTGCTCAAAATACGCTTTTGGAGCTGGTAGATTATTTTCAGGCTCACGGAGGAACTCACTTGTTTCTGGACGAAGTGCACCGCTATCCCGACTGGTCTGTTGAACTCAAAAATATTTACGACAGCTATCCCGATTTGTATGTGGTTTTTACAGGCTCGTCCATATTGGAAATATACCGTTCTAATGCCGACCTTTCCCGAAGAGCCGTAACTTATCATTTGCAGGGATTGTCGTTTCGGGAGTTTCTCAACTTTGAAAACAACCTCGATTTGGAGCCGTTTGCATTGGAAGATATATTGCAAAACCATCAAAATATTGCAGGAAAGATTATCTCTAAAATCAAAGTGTTGCCCGAATTTAAAAAATACCTCGAATATGGCTATTATCCGTTTTACAAAGAGGGAATAAAAGTATATCCGTTGCGGTTGCAAAATGTGGTCAATACCATTTTGGAAAACGATTTGCCGGCAGTAGAAAATATTGAATACGTTACCGTGCACAAAATAAAAAAAATGCTGATGATTGTGGCTTCGTTAGTGCCTTTTTCTCCTAATGTTGCCAAACTCAGTGCCGAGATAGAAACCAACAGAGCCAATGCGGTTCGCTATCTCGATTACCTGCAAAAAGCAGGACTAACTATCAATTTGATGTCTTTCAAAAAGGGAATGAGTCTGATGAACAAACCGGATAAAATCTATCTTGATAATACGAATTTACAATATGCGTTAGCTATTTCAGGCATCAACGAAGGCAACCTGAGAGAAACATTTTTTGCAAATCAAATGAATGGATTTCATCATTTGAGTGCCACACAACAAGGGGATTTTTTGGTAAATGATAGTTATCTGTTTGAAGTAGGAGGAACAGGAAAAAGTTTTAAACAGATAAAAAATATTAAAAACAGTTTTGTCGTAACAGACAAAACCGAAACCGGATTTGGGAACAAGATCCCACTTTGGCTTTTCGGGTTGATGTATTAAGCCCGCTTTTGCTCATCGAAATTGTTGTTTCAAGTATTGAAACACCTTCAAACGGCATTTTATTTCAAAAATAGCAAGCAGTACAGCAGGCTTTTCTTCTGGATGTGTAGATAATAGCCCATACGGAGATAAAAATTCAGTTCTTTATCGGGATTGATAAATAAACATTTTTTAGTAAATTCGCACTATAAAAATGAATGTTAAAAGAAACTGAATCATCAGAATTTTTGTGAATGCTGTATCTTACTTGGTTTTCTCGGTTTGCTTAAAAAAAACAGGTAAGAAAAATATTCTCCTGAAATAAGATAAAGGATAAAAATTCGTTTCACTTACAATACATTCTCTGTTTTTATTTTTTTGTATATATGTTTTTTACGCATAAATACTCTGAGGATAAACTAAATAAAGGTAGTTGTTTATGGGATATTTATCAATTTTCTTGAAGGAGATATATGGAGGTGATAATACTTTTAGTATATCCAATATACGGTATCTTCCGCGTTGGGTTATTTTCTTGATTGATATTTGTATTCTTGCCCTTTCCATGGGCGTTTCTTTTCTGGTATATAAGAAAATCATTATCAACGGATCATATTATCTGGATCTCTTTCAGATGTTTTTTATGATTATTTCCGTGAACATCCTTTTCATGTTTGTCTTCCGGACTTTCGCAGGAATCATCAGGCACTCCACTTTTGTAGACCTTTCCAAGATTATGCTGGCAAGCATCTGCACCGTCTTTACCATCCTTGCGGTGAATATTACCGTAAACGAAATTTCAGGACACAAATTATTACCCTCGTTACTGCTTGTGGTATATTTCACGGTCTCTTTCATGATTTTGTTCGTTTTCCGTTTTTTGGTGAAAGAATTTTTTCATATCGTTCGGGAATTCCGGAGAAGTGCCCTAAAAAAAAGAATTCTCGTGCTGGGTATTGATGAGCAGTCCATTGCGATAGCACGTGCAATTCTGGATAATCCGAGCCTTCCGTATCAGGTAGTAGGCTTTCTCACGCAGCGTTCGGATTCCTACAAAGCCAAAATACTGGGCAAAAAAATTTATTTCAAAGAAATACTGGAAAAAGAAACCAAAAAATCCCTCGGAATTGATGCGGTGGTTATCAATAAAGATGCATTGCAGAGTGATGAGCTGGATATGTGGATTAACCTGTTTTTAGAAAAAGATATACAGATTCTGAAAGTACCGCCCGTGCAAAAATTCCGTGAAGCAGATTCCGTAGGCAATATCAAAAGTCTTCAGATTGAGGATTTGCTGAACCGCAAGCCCATAAAGATAGTAAACGATGAGGTTCTGAGAAGGCATGAAGGAAAAAATATTCTGGTAACAGGAGGTGCCGGCTCGATAGGAAGCGAAATCGTGCGCCAGATTGCCAAGATGAATCCTGCACTGATAGTAGTGCTGGACCAGGCGGAAACACCACTCTACGAAATTGAAATGGAAATGAAGGAACATTATCCTTACGTCAATTTCAAATTTGTAATGATTGACGTGGTGAACTATGGAAGGGTAGAGCAGCTCTTTGAAAAGTACCGCTTTTCCATGGTATATCATGCCGCTGCCTACAAGCACGTGCCTCTGGTAGAAGAAAACCCGCATGAAGCCGTGAGTACCAATGTGCTGGGAAGCAAAAATATCGCTCAGCTGTCCAGCGTGTATAAAGTAAACCGGTTTGTGATGGTTTCCACAGACAAAGCCGTGAACCCTACCAATGTAATGGGAGCTACCAAGCGTACATCCGAGCTGTATGTGCAGTCTTTGCAGAATATTCCGGGCAATAGTACAAAGTTTATCACCACGCGTTTCGGGAACGTGCTGGGCTCGAACGGCTCGGTAATTCCGCTCTTTAAAAAGCAGATAGAGCAGGGCGGCCCGCTCACCATCACGCATCCGGAAATTGTCCGCTATTTTATGACCATTCCCGAAGCCTGCGAGCTTGTACTTCAGGCAGGAACGATGGGTGCCGGCGGAGAAGTATTCGTATTTGATATGGGCGAGCCGGTGAAAATTCTGGATATGGCGAGAAGAATGATTAAACTTTCCGGTTTTGAGCCGGATGTAGATATAAAAATCACATTTACCGGATTACGCCCCGGTGAAAAGCTGTTTGAAGAACTGCTTACCGACCACGCCAAAACACTGCCGACACCCCACGAAAAAATTATGATTTCCAAAGATACCGCAATGGAGTATTCGGAGATTGACTGTATGGTAAATGCTCTTATAGACGCTACGCAGAATGGAAAAAAAACAGAGGTAGTGAAGGTGCTCAAAAAAATAGTCCCCGAGTTTGAAAGCAATAATCCCGTGTATCAGATATTGGATTAATTATTCTCTTCTTTTTTCACAAAATTGCGTGCAGACTGCGTATTTTTTTTGAAAACTACCCTGTCTCGCCCTCTTTATTTATCAATAAAATAATAATTCTGTCCGTCAAACGTTAGATTCAATAGAATAGTTTATATTTGCAACACTTTTTTTAAAATAAAAAAATGAATAAAACCAGTCTTGCGGCTTTTATATGCTTATTTTTTTTGTTGGTTTCCTGTACAACGAAGAATAAAGCAGATGAACTTAATTATATGCAGAATGTCGAGCAGATTGCGACAGAAATTTCATTAAAAAATACCGTTTCTACCATCCAGAAAGGAGACCAGCTTATGATTTTCGTAAGCGCAAAAGATATGGATGTGGTGAGGCCTTTCAATCAAAGCTATTATTCCAATCAAACCGGGCCTACTGCAAATGCAGTTGCATCAGCAGAAAAAAATTATCTTGTGGATTCCGAAGGGAATATCGATTTCCCTGTTCTCGGAAAAATCAATACAACCGGTAAAACCCCCGAAGAACTAAAAGCAGAACTTCAGTACAGGATTTCAAATTATGTAAAAAATCCAAGCGTAACCCTAAGGCTTGCCAATTTTAAAGTTACCGTATTAGGTGAGATTGCAAGACCCGGGCAATATACGATTGCGGACGGGCAAGGAACGCTGCTTAATGCAATAGGCATGGCGGGAGACCTTACCATGTATGCCAAAAGAGACAATATCCTTGTCGTAAGAAATGAAAACGGGCAAATTACCAAAGAAAGAATAAACCTGCAAAATGCAGATTTTATTAATTCAACATATTATAGCCTGAAGCAGGGAGATGTAATCTATGTATCAGGAAACGAAACAAAAGAAAAAATGTCGAGATTGGACCCCAATACCAATATCTATATTGCTATTGCCGGTATGGTTATTGGCTTAACCGGAGTTTTTGTTACAATTTTTAAGAACTAATATGAACGATAGAAAAAAAACGGAGGAACTCGATTTAAACGGTATTTTAAAACCATATCTTAAGCATTGGTGGTGGTTCGTAATCAGTGTGTTTGCCTTTTTGGTTTTGGCGGTGCTTTACATCAAGTTCAGCGCTCCGAGGTACAGCACAGAAACCTCCGTATTAATAAAAGATGCCAAAAAAATGTCTTACGCATCGGGAGATTTTGGAGCATTGCAAGATATGGCAGGATTCGGAGCAATGGCAACCAACAGTATTGAAAACGAGCTGGAAATCTTCAAGTCCAAAAAAATCATCAGCGATGCAGTAAAAGATCTGGGATTGCAAAATACGCTGTACAGCCCCGAAAAATACTATAAAGTAGAGCTGTACGGAGACATATCGCCCATTATCGTAACAACGATTAACGAAAAACCGTTTGAAAAGGGGCCTAAAAAACCAATCCAAATCGAAATAAAAGGAGATAAGCTGACACTTTCCTCCGAAGAAATGGAGCAGCCGATTGTTACTACCTTCAACAAAACGATTTCCCTGCCTTACGCCAACCTGATGATTCAGAAGAATCCGGATTTTAATATCAAAAAAGCAAAAGATTTAAAAAATCTGAATAATTTAGAACTGGCATACGGTACTTTTGATGATGCCGTGGATGCCTACCGAAGAGGATTAAAAGTAGATTTGGCAGACAAAAACGCAACCGTAGTCTTACTGTCCGTAGAAGGAGCCAATAAGGACAAATCCCAGGATTTCCTGAACTCTATCGTCCGCCAGTATAATATAGATGCAACCACGGACAAAAATATAGAATCCAGGAAAACAAAGGAATTTATTGACGAAAGAATTAATCTTATTTCTCAGGAGTTAGGAGAAGTGGAGCGACAAAGAGAGCAATTCAAAATTGATAACAACGTAATAGATATTCCTACGGAATCCCGCCTAAACATACAGCTTGCCAACCAGAGAAGAATGCAGGAAGTAGAAACGGAAACCCAGATTCAGTATGCCAATATGCTGCTGGATTATCTCAACAAGCGCAATCCTAATCAGACACTCCCCGCAAATATCGGCATAGACAATGAAGCCGCTTCAAAAAACGTAGAACTGTATAACGCTTTGGTATTACAAAGAAATAAAATCCTCGAAAATGCGACAGAAGAAAACCCGCTGGTAAAAGAGCTGGATATGCAGCTGAAGCAAATGAGAGCCTCTATTCGTGAGGGATTGACAAAGCATATCTCGTCGCTCAATCTCCTGCTGGGGCAGTTCAGCTCAGAAAAGCATAATCTGGACTCTAAAATCGGAAAAGTTCCAAGCCTGGAAAAACTATTCAGAAATATAGAAAGACAGCAGCAGATTAAAGAAAACCTGTATCTTCTTTTGCTTCAGAAAAGAGAAGAAGCTGCCATTTCACTGGCGATGACAGCCGATAAAGCGAGAGTGGTAGACTTGGCTTACACCGCAAAAAAACCGGTTTCTCCGCAAAAAATGATTATTTTGGGAGGAGCTTTCTTGCTCGGATTATTGCTGCCGCTATCGTATATCTACATCAGAGAACTGCTGGATAATACGATTAAAAGCAAGCACGATATTGAAAAACTCTCCAAAATCCCGGTTATCAGCGAGATTCCGAGATTGGCGAAGGGGGAAGAATCTCTTATTCAGATGAATGACGTATCTCCGATGGCAGAAGCATTCAGGATTCTGGTAACCAACCTGAATTTTATCCTTCCGAAAAAAGAAAAAGACAAAAAAATCCTCGTTACCTCCTCTACAAAAGGAGAAGGAAAGACATTTGTTTCCATTAATCTCGCTTTGGCAATCGCTTCTCCGAAAAGAAAAGTTCTGCTGATAGGCTGCGATATCAGAAATCCGCAGCTGCAAAGATACAGCAAAGACAAATCGAGGGCAGAAGGACTTACGGAATATCTTGCAGATGCTGTTGATAATGCCCGTGATATTATCCATGCAAGTAATTTTTCTCCGTATTGCGATATTATTTATTCCGGAAGTATCCCTCCGAATCCCACCGATTTGCTGGAAAACGGACGCTACGAAAAATTACTGAAAGACCTCGAGGGAATTTATGATTTTATCATTGTAGACAGTGCTCCGCTGATGCTGGTAACGGATACATTCCTGATTTCACATCATGCTGATGCAGTGATATATATTACCCGTTCTGAGGTTACGGAGCAGTCATTCATCGATTTTGCGAATATGAATGCCGAGAAAAAGAAAATCAAAAACGTGAACTTTGTGCTGAATGACGTTCACAAAAGCAACTTCGGTTACGGCAATAAATACGGCTACGGATACCATGCGGAGAGAAAGAAATGGTGGAAGATATTTAAAATTTAATTTAGGCTGTTTTGGCTAATTTTTCTTCAGTTTTAAACTCCAAAACGATTAAGATTAATTATCTTCTTAATTGCCTGCGTGTTGTTTCCGGAGCTTTGGTGGGGATAGTACTGCTTCCTTATATTACCCGGGTTTTAGGCCCGGAAAATTTCGGGAAAGTAGAATATATTTATACATTCATCAATTATTTCGTTCTTTTTTCCGCACTCGGGATACCGATGTACGGAATCCGGGAGATTTCAAAAGTACGGAATGACAAGCATGAAACAGCCAAAATAATTTTGGAACTGTATTGTATCCTTTTTGTGTCAACGGTTGTTTCCTACCTCATTATCTTCGGCATTTTTTGGCAGCTCTCTGCCTTTTCGGCATACAGAGATTTGATATTGGTGTTCAGTGCCATGGTTATGCTTTCCAATATTGGTGCAGAATGGTATTTTCAAGGTTCAGAAAACCAGCTGTTTATGACGGTGAGGTATCTTATTGTCCGAGCTTTGGCGGTTGTTTTTGTATTTGTACTTATCCAAAAGCCGGACGATTATATCTATTACGCCGGGTTTTTACTGCTTACTGCATGCGGAGCGAATATTATTAACTTTTTTTATCTTTCTAAATTTATACTGAGTCAAAAAATTTCCTGGAGAGATTTAGAAATAAAAAAGCATCTGAAGCCTGTTCTCACGATTTTTGCAGCTACAATTTCGGTTAATATTTATTTACAGTTGGACAATCTTCTGATAGGAAGCATTTCGGGGGACAAGTATGTCGGGTATTATAGTGTTGCCAATAAGCTGATTCGGGTTGTGATTTCATTTATTACTATTCTTGGGGCTGTTATGCTGCCGAGGCTGTCCTTTCTTTATCTGAATGACAGGCCCTTGTATAACGATTATTTAAAAAAAAGTTTTGGTATACTGCTGATGATGTCGCTTCCGTTTACGATTTATTTTTTAGTTTTTTCAAAAAATATTGTTGGAATTATGTCCGGAAATGATTTTAAAGAATCGATACTTACCATGCAGATTTTATCGCCTTTGTGCTTCATTGTAAGTATGGCGTATTTTATGGGTTTTTTGATTTTGTATCCTCAGAACAAAGAAAAATTTTACACGACAGCCACTATTGTTTCAGCGGTTTTCAGTATTCTCGTTAATTTTTTTATGATTCGGTTGTTCCGGCATAACGGGGCAGCTGTGGTAGCAGTAGTGGCAGAGCTGCTGGCGATATTTGTCATGTTTTATTTTATAAAGAAAAATAAGCTGGTAGAAGGTGTTTTTGATAAAAATATGAGGGTTATCGGTGTTGCCGCATTGGGTATGTTTGTCTTTTCGATTCTGATTTCCGGATTATTTCAGGAAATGAATGTATCAACATTCATACTCGTATCAATACTAAGTTTTGGAGTGTATGCCGCAATAATGTTTTTGTTGAAAGAAAAAATTTCCATGGAGATGTACAGCCGCTACATCCGAAAAATAAAAAAATAAAAAGTATGGAAATCAATAAAATCAGTTTCATTATCGTTACATACCATTCACATGATTTAATAAAGGAATGTGTGGATTCGGTGTATGCCCATTCTGATATTAACGAGAAAATGTTTGAACTATTAATAGTGGACAACAGCGATTCAGACGGACATCAGGAACTGTTGCAGGCTTTGCAGAACATTCAAAAACCCAATCTCAGAATTTTGAAAAATGAAAAAAATCTGGGCTACGGAGCAGGAAATAATACAGGAATTAAAGCCGCATCCGGAAATATCATTGCAGTGATGAACCCCGACGTAAGGCTTACGGAGCCGTTGCTAAAAGATGCGCTGCAAAAATTTGAGGCAGATGAGCAGCTTGCATTATTAGGCTATCGGCAGACAGGAGGGAAAAACCTCTCATTCTACCGCAAGCCGGAATGGAAATTCTTCCTCTCGGATTGGTATGTCAGAATAAAAAATAAACTTCATTTTTTTAATTATAAAAAAGATTTCCTATCCGGAGCATTCTTTTTTGCAGATAAAGAAAAATTTGCAGAAATCGGAATGTTTGATGAAAACATATTCATGTATTTTGAAGAAGCCGATATTTCCAATAGAATCATAGCAAAACAGTACAAAATAAAGTTCGACAAAACCAAATCTTATCTGCACCTTATCGGCAATCGGATACAGTTTTCACAGCACTCGTTTACCAGAGAAATAAGCTCACTCGCCTATTATTTGGAAAAATACGGCATCAATAAAAAACATTACCTGAAAAAACTTCAGCAAGAATACAGGCTAAAACTCTTCGCAGCAAGCCTAATCAATGATGAACCAAGAAAAGAAAAATTCAGAAAAGAATTAGAAACCATACGCAGAACTTTTGGAAAAAAATAATGTTTCGATATTCTAATAGATGCTGTTTTATAAAGAATATATGGTGGCAAATGCGTTATTTTGTATTTTATTTTTTGTCTCATCTCCCAAACAGATGGTATAATAGAAAAACAGCCTGTTTGTAAGCTGAAGACAACGCATAACAGATTTTAGACAAAACAAAATAGTTGACAAAGTGAAAAATTTTTTTCTTTTATTTATATTTTTTCTGCTGTGGTATATTTCGCCCATACCTCAGTTTTATGACCTTACTTCCTCCTTTTTTGCAGCTACGATAGCCATTTTATTATTATTTTATTTTAAAACTATTGCGATTGACAGAACTTTGTATGTTACGAAAAGATATTTCAACTTTAATATCCTCCTCTTCATTTTAATGTCCGTGCACACCATCATTGCTTTTCTGATGTTTTCAAAAGGAATCAATACCGGAAAATATCTGGCATCAGTGTTTGTACTTTTTATTTTTCTTTATTCGGCATACCTTTTCGGGCATAAACTGGAGGAATCCGACCAGAGTTTTTTAAATAAAATGCTGAAAATGTTTTTCATTTTGATGCTGCTTATCGGCTCTTTTTCTCTTACCAAAATTATCACATCTTCCCAGCATGCAAAGCCGGTATTTCCCTATACAGAACCCTCACATTACGCATTATTTTTTGTATCTTTATTATATTATACCGCAATAAAAGCAGGAAAATGGCGGATATTAGTCATTTTTTCGGGTTTGCTGATTGCTCTGATTGTGGAAAACCTCACACTGCTGGTTGCAGTATCCATTCTGTCGCTATCCGTATTCAGGTGGAGAGCGTTGTTTATTCTCCCGATAGTGGTATTGTTCGTACTCAATAATTTTGATTTGGACTATTTCTCCAGCAGGCTTAATTTTACAGAAGATGTCAATAATCTGTCCACACTGGTATACATACAGGGCTGGGAACTGATGCGGCAGTCTTTGGAAATGAGCAACGGATTGGGATTGGGATTTCAGCAGCTGGGAGAAATACCCATGAAAAGAACGCCGGCAGGAGAAATCATCTACATGATTACCAAAGATGATTATAACCTCAAAGATGGCGGATTTACTTTGGCAAAACTCGTCAGCGAATTTGGCATCGCAGGAATTATATTGTCATTCTTGTATTTAATACTATTTGTGAAGTGCTTTAATAAACTTGGAAGCAAAAAACTATTGCAGGAAGATAATGTTTATATATACGCAATCGCTGTGATTACAGCTTATTTTTCCGAATTTTTAGTAAGAGGAGTAGGGTATTTCAATCCCACTACATTTATGTTTTTTGTAGCCCTGTTCATCTATTTCAGGTACAGCAAAAGGAAAAAAGAAGAAAATGATGAACCCGATGAAACAGATGAACCCGAACACGAATATAGTGTAAGCAAAACCTAAAAAAGATGATTCTAATTGACACTGTTTTTATCAACGACGGAGGCGGAAAAATTCTTCTGGATTATCTCTATGACGAAATTTCCCGAAGCAGTCATTCTCGGAAGTTTATGTTTTTGATAGACAGCCGGTTGCGAGCAGAATATTCCTCCAAAAACAAAGAAAATATACAAATTGTTTTCATCAGCGGATTCACGGAGAGAAACCGGTTTTACAACAGGAGCAAACACTCATTTTCATCCGTTTTATGCTTCGCAAACATACCCCCGAATAAAAGACTGAAAGCCAAAGTCTATACCTATTTCCACCAGCTTATCTATCTCGGTATTCCCAAAGACTATTCATGGAAGGAAAAAGTAAAGTTCAAAATAAAAATTGCCATACTCGATTATTTTAAAAAAAATACAGACGGCTGGATAGTGCAAACCGGTTTCGTGAAAAAATCTTTAAGCAAAAAATTCGGTATATCTGAACAAAAAATTCAGGTGCTGCCCTTTTATCCACCCCTTGAACATACCGGAACCTACCACAGAGCCAAACACTCATTTTTGTACGTGAGCAATGCCAACCCACACAAAAATCATCCGGCACTGGTTGACGCTTTCTGCAAATTTTATGACCAGTACAAAACCGGACATTTAACCCTCACCGTCAGCACTCACTTTCCGCAGGTGTACAACCTCATTCGCGAGAAAATCGAGAAAGGGTATCCCATTAATAACCTTGGTTTTATAGACAGAAAAAATTTGTATCAATACTACAGAGAACATGAATTTGTAATCTATCCATCCCTGTCAGAAAGTTTCGGACTTGGGCTTGTGGAAGCCATTGAAAACGGCTGCAAAGTCCTTGCTGCAGACCTTCCTTATGTGAAAGCAGTATGCGAACCCTCATTTTTATTTAATCCACACGAAACAGATTCCATATTTCATACTTTTGTCGTATCTTTGACGGAAAATTTGCAAAACTCCAAATGTTTTGTGAAAAATAATGTAGACACAGTTGTAAAGATAATTTCCGAATGATAATTAAAGATAAAGTACTCCTTATAACAGGCGGCACAGGCTCTTTTGGCACCGCTGTACTTCAACGTTTTTTAGAAACAGACCATTTCAAAGAAATCCGCATTTTTTCCCGAGATGAGAAAAAACAGGATGACATGCGGAATCTTTACAAAAACGATAAAATAAAATATTACATAGGAGATGTCCGGGATTTTACATCATTAGAACCGGCAACCAGAGGCGTGGATTATATCTTTCATGCAGCAGCTTTAAAACAAGTCCCTTCCTGCGAATTTTTCCCGATGCAAGCCGTAAAAACCAATGTAGAAGGAACACAGAACGTGATTCGTGCAGCCGCACAAAACAAAGTGAAAAAAGTAATCTGTCTCTCCACAGACAAAGCAGCATACCCTATCAATGCAATGGGAATCTCCAAAGCCATGATGGAAAAAGTAGCCGTCGCAGAATCCCGAAACCTGAAAGACACAGTGGTCTGCCTTACCCGTTACGGAAATGTGATGGGGTCCAGAGGTTCCGTAATTCCGCTTTTTGTAAAACAGATTAAAAACGCAGAACCAATCACAGTTACCGACCCGAAAATGACCAGATTCATGATGTCTTTGGACGAAGCCGTAGATTTGGTGCTCTTTGCCTTTAAACACGGGCAGCAGGGAGATTTATTCGTGAATAAAGCACCTGCGGCAACCATAGGAGACCTCGCACAGGCAATTCAGGAACTTTTCAATGCAGATAATGAAGTGAAAATCATCGGAGTACGCCACGGAGAAAAACTCTATGAAACCCTTTGCACACGAGAAGAAATGATGAGAGCAGAAGATTTGGGAGAATTTTACAGAATCCCTTCCGATAACAGAGACCTCAATTATGCAATCTATTTTTCCGAAGGCAATGAAGCCATCCATTCGGTAGAAGATTATCACTCGCATAATACCACACGCCTTGATGTAGAGGGCATGAAAGCACTGCTTCAGAAAATGCCGCTTATCCGCAAAGATATTTTTGGTGAAATTTTTTCTCAATATCCTGATAACAGATAATTAATCCAGAAGATGAAAGTCGCTACGGTAGTAGGAACCAGACCCGAAATTATCAGGCTGGCAGAATGTATAAAACTTTGTGACAGTTATTTTGAACATATACTGATTCATACAGGGCAGAATTACGATTACGAGCTCAACGAAATTTTTTTTGAAGACCTCGAACTCAGAAAACCCGATGTTTTCCTCAATGTAGCCGGAAAGCATCTGGGAGAAACCATTGGAAATGTAATTGCAAAATCCTACGAAGTGCTTTCCGCAGAAATGCCGGATGCACTTTTGGTTTTGGGAGATACCAACAGCGTACTCTGCACCATTGCAGCAAAAAGGCTGAAAATCCCGGTGTTTCACATGGAAGCGGGAAACCGCTGTTTCGACCAGAACGTGCCGGAAGAAATCAACCGGAAAATATCAGACCATATTTCCGACATCAACCTTACTTACACAGAAAACAGCAGAAGATACCTGCTTTCCGAAGGATTCAGAAAAGACCATGTTTTTGTTACCGGCTCGCCGCTTTATGAAGTGCTGGAAAAATACGCAGATAAAATAGAAACTTCAAACGTCGTTGAAAGACTCGGACTTCAGGAAAACGGATATATCGTAGTAAGCGCACACAGAGAAGAAAACATCGACATCAAAAATCATTTTGAAATTCTCACGGAATCCCTCAACGCCGTAGCTGAAAAATACGGAATGCCGATTATTTTTTCTACCCACCCGAGAACAAAAAACCGAATCGAAAAAAACAATATACAGTTTCATCCGCTTATCAAAAATGTAGCTCCTTTAGGTTTTTTTGATTATGTAAAACTTCAGAAACATTCCTATATTGTCCTTTCGGACAGCGGAACCATCAGCGAAGAATCTGCCATGATGAAATTCCCTGCAGTAAGCATCAGAACCAGCACGGAAAGACCGGAAGCCATAGACTGGGGAACAATCGTTCTCGGAGGAATCAGCAAGGAAAGTATGATTTCTTCCATAGAAATTGCAAAAGGACTTTCTCCGGATTCCGAAAGCCAGCTCCCTTTTGAATATACCATAAAAAATACATCAGCAAGGGTAATCAGAGCCATTCAGAGCTATACGCCGATTGTAAACAAAGTAATTTGGGACAAATGAGTAAAATAGTAGTAATTGGTATCAAAGGAATGGCAGGACATGTGGTTTTCCAAAGGCTTCAGCAATTAGGAAAACACAATGTTTATGGCATTGCAAGGAATATTGAAGAAAACGAAAATACCTTCAGCCTCGATGTATCCGATACCCAAACGCTGAAAAAAATAATCTCTGAAAATAATTTCGATGCGGTTATCAACTGTATCGGTATCCTGAACAAAGATGCCGAAGACCACCCAGCAAAAGCGGTTTGGTTCAACAGTTATTTCCCTCATTTTTTGGAAGAAATCACCGCTGATACAAATACGAAAATCATTCATATCAGTACGGATTGCGTTTTCAATGGGAAGAAAGGAAATTATACCGAAGAAGATACAAAAGACGGCATCGGCTTTTACGCACAATCCAAAGCATTAGGAGAGATTGATAATGCGAAAGACCTTACTATTCGTACTTCCATCATCGGTCCGGAGCTGAATCCAAACGGAATCGGGCTTTTACACTGGTTTCTTTCCCAGCCGAAAGAATCCGTGCTGAAAGGTTTTTCTCAGGCTTTCTGGTCAGGAATTACAACTTTGGAACTCGCTAATGTGATAGAATTTGCTCTGAATCAAAATGTTACAGGTTTAGTGCAGGTCGCTCCCAAAGAAAAAATCAGTAAATATCATCTGCTGAAACTTTTCAACGAAATTTTCAGAAATAATGAAATGCAGATTGAAGAAGCAGATGAATATAAGGTAGATAAAAGTTTAGTCAGCATAAGAAAGGATTTTACCTGTCAGGTGCCGGATTATCACACGATGCTCACGGAACTTAAAGTTTGGATAAACCAAAATAAGTATTACTATTCATGAGAATCCTCATCGTTTCACAATATTTTTGGCCGGAAAACTTTAAGATTAATGACATCGCTCTTGGACTTAAAGAAAAAGGACACCATGTGAGCATACTCACCGGGCTTCCCAATTATCCGCAGGGTTCGTTCTTTGACGGATATTCCTTCAAAAGCAAAGATGAAACATGGAACGGAATGAAAATTTACCGTTCAAAACTGATTCCGCGGGGTAATAATCCTGTTTCTCTCTTTATCAACTACTTTTCATTCGTAGTTTTCGGCTGGCTGAAAGTGAATCGTATTAAAGAAGAATTCGACAGTATTCTCGTATTTGAAACCTCGCCTGTTACAGTGGGAATTCCTGCTATTCATGCCAGTAAGAAATTCAAAGTACCTTATTATTTCTGGGTGCAGGATTTATGGCCGGCAAGTTTAACGGCGGCGGGAGGCGTTACCAATCCTTTGGTGCTTACATTTTTTGATAGCATTACCCGCTGGATTTACAGAAAATCCAAAAAAGTGCTGGTACAGTCCGAAGCATTTGTGGATTATATCAAAAAACAAGACGTTCCGGAAGATAAAATTATTTTTTACCCCAATACTACCGAAGAATTTTATCAGGTAAAACAGGCTTCGGAGAAATACCAGAACCTCCTTCCAAAAGGCTTTAATATCATGTTTGCAGGAAATTTCGGGGAGGCCCAAAGTTTGAACACATTAGTAGAAGCCGCAGAAATTGTTAAAAATAAAGGAATTAACGTTAATTGGGTATTGCTGGGAGACGGAAGAAGCAAAGCAGCACTCGAAAAACAGATTGAAGAAAAAAAATTGGATAATTTCCACATGCTTGGCTCTTTTCCCGGAACGGAAATGCCTGATTTTTTTGCCTGTGCAGATGTTCTCCTCGCTTCACTGAAAGACGATTATATTTTTACTTTAACCATTCCTTCCAAAATCCAGTCGTACATGGCATGCGGAAAACCCCTGCTGGCATCTCTGAATGGTGAAGGTGCGAATATTGTGAAAAAAGCAGAATGTGGCTATACCTCCGATGCAGGTGATGCGGAAGTATTGGCGGAAAACGTAATCAAAATGGTAAATTCCACGCCGGAAGAACGGCAAAAAATGGGAGAAAATGCAGTTCGATATTTCAAAGAAAATTTTGAAAGAAATAATCTTTTGGAAAAACTCGAACATATCCTGAATAATTGATTTTATCTGCTGAACGTTTTACATTTTCTGAACAGATTAAAGTTCTTTTTTTTTAAACTAAAACAACAGAAAACAGAATGAACAAAACTAAAATCTGGCTTTCCTCGCCGCACATGGGAGGAAACGAACTGAAATATATTCACGAAGCGTTCGACGAAAATTGGGTTGCTCCTTTAGGCCCGAACGTAAACGGTTTTGAAGCCGATTTGGAAAATTTCCTGAATACAGATGTCAAAGTTGCCGCACTTTCTGCCGGAACTGCGGCTTTGCATTTAGCCCTAATAGAATGTGGTGTGAAATACAACGATGAAGTCATCTGCCAGTCAATGACGTTTTCCGCTTCCGCCAATCCGATTGCTTATTGTGGTGCAATTCCCGTTTTCATCGATTCCGAACCGGAAACTTGGAATATGTGTCCGAAAGCACTTCGTGAAGCTGTGGAAGACCGAATTTCAAAAGGAAAAAAACCGAAAGCCATTATCGTTGTCCATCTGTACGGAATGCCTGCCAAAATGGACGAAATTTCTACCATTGCAAAAGAATTTGATATTCCCGTAATCGAAGATGCTGCGGAAGCCTTAGGCTCAAAATACAAAGGAAAATCCTGCGGAACATTCGGGCGTTTTGGAATTTTGTCTTTTAACGGAAACAAGATTATTACCACTTCCGGAGGCGGAGCGTTGGTCTGCCATTCTCAGGAAGACAAGGATAAAACCGTTTTTCTTTCCACACAGGCGAGAGACAACGCACCTCATTATCAACATTCGCATATCGGGTACAATTACAGAATGAGCAACATCACCGCCGGAATCGGTCGCGGACAAATGGAAGTGCTCAATGAAAGAGTTTCCGCCCGCCGAAAAATGAACGGATTTTATCAAGATTTGTTCAAAAATATTGACGGTGTAACGGTATTAACCGAGCCTGATGAAATTTATTTTTCCAACCACTGGCTTTCTGCGATTGTTATTGATTCAAAAATTGCAGGAAAAACACGGGAAGATTTGCGTTTGGCAATGGAAAAAGAAAACATAGAATCCCGCCCGCTTTGGAAGCCGATGCATTTGCAGCCGGTTTTTGAAGGAACTCCTTATTATGGAGGTAAAATCGCCGAAAACCTGTTTGAAAACGGACTTTGCCTGCCTTCCGGGTCCAATTTGTCGGATAGCGACAGAGAAAGGATTCGGGAAGTTATCAATCATTGTTTTAATTCTTAATCCCAGATGATTCAAAAAAGAATTTTCGATGTTTTTTTCTCTTTTCTGATGATAGCGGTGCTGTTTCCGTTTCTTGTGCTGTTTTTTGTGGTGGCAAGTGTGGATACATCGGCAAACGGACTATTCATTCAGCAGAGAATCGGGCGTTTCGGAAACCCCTTTTCGATTTATAAATTCCGAACCATACACCCGCAAAAAAATACAATTTCCAAAATAGGAAATTTTTTCAGAAAATATAAAATTGACGAACTTCCCCAGCTTTTTAATATTCTGAAAGGCGAAATGACTTTTGTAGGCCCAAGACCCGATATTGCGGGATATTATGATGTTTTAAAAGGTGAAAACAGAAAAGTTCTTCAACTAAAACCGGGACTCACTTCCGAAGCCAGCATTAAGTACAGAAATGAAGAAGAATTGCTCTCCGAAATGGAAAATCCATTGCAGTATAATGACGAAATCCTTTTCCCCGACAAAGTAAAAATGAACCTCGAATATCTGGAAAAAATGTCATTAAAAACCGATTTAAAAATTATCATCAAAACGATAACTACTATATTTGAAAAATAAATAAAATGTCCCCTTATTCCCCTCCTTTGGAGGGGTGGCAAAATTTTCAGAAAGAAAATTTTGACGGGGTGGTTAAAACATAAAACAATTGTATGAAACTCATCGAAACCCCATTAAAAGACTGCTACATCATCGAACCCACAATTTTTGAAGATGAAAGAGGATATTTTTACGAAAAATACAACGAACAAAAATTTCATGAGCAAACAGGCTTGAACGGACATTTCGTGCAGGACAATATTTCAAAATCGTCTTACGGTGTGCTTCGCGGACTTCATTTGCAGAAAGGAGAGAACGCTCAGGCGAAATTGGTTTCTTGCTTGGAAGGAAAAGTTTTTGATGTTGCGGTGGATTTGCGTCCCGATTCTCCCACTTTCGGAAAATGGTACGGTGTGGAACTTACAGCGGAAAACAAATTGCAGTTTTATGTTCCGAGAGGTTTCGGACACGGATTTTCCGTGTTGAGTGAAACGGCGGTTTTTGCTTATAAATGCGATAATTTTTACAACAAAGAATCCGAAGGCGGCGTTCTCTGGAACGATACCGAACTGAATATAGACTGGAAACTTCCCGCAGAAGACGTTATCCTTTCAGAAAAAGATAAAGCCCAACTGAAATTTTCGGAACGGAATTTTTAATAAATTACAGGTGTATTCAATATTTTTAAAAAGTTTATAAAACGAACAGTGAAATTTCTTTTAATTTGCCTCCCGATTTTATTTTTTCATGAAAAAAGTGCTGTCCGAAAATAAAAGATTTTATAAATTATCAGGATTAATTAAAACGATAGTGCCTGAAAGTCTTATAGATAGGGGATGTTTGAATAAAATTATCGGTAAAATGCATTGAAAAACTTGGTGGAAATCTAAAATTTTCATAAATTTACAAAACTTTGATAGGGCATTATGTTACTAAAAAGTAATAAATTTTTTTTCATCATTTGTGTTTTTGGAATCGCGTTGTGAAACGCGATTCTTTTTGTTTTACAGTGATGAATTTCTTTCGTAACGAATCAGTAAATCAACGAAATAAGAATAAGTAATGCTTCCTTCCTGCTGGTTCATTTTAAGGAAAAGATTATTGGTAATACCGAAAAATTCATCCATATAACCACGGTGTTCTTCGATGAATTTTTTTTCATTCCGTCGGTCTCTTTTCATTCCGGCTGAGTATTGTTCCAGCATTGCTTCTGAATATTTGGGGTCATAGACATAAATATTGCTAAGCAGGCTTTTAAGAACGTGATAATTCGTGGCGTATTTCAAATCCGGATTATCGGAATCCTTACCGATAAGATAAGCGATGAAATTGGCTTCCTGTTCCCTTGCAAAACCAATCTGATGAGCACTTTCGTGAGCAAGCGTAAAAGGCAGATAAGAAGATGGCAGATTTTTATTGTACTGCGCTTCTGCTGTGAAAGGATTGTAATATCCCAGAATCCCGGCATAGCTCATGATTCCGGAAAAAACTGAGGGCTTAAAGGAATGTATTCCCGTTGCTTTTTTATCGGTCAGATTTTTCGGAAGCAGATGTTGTCTTTTCAGGATTTCATTTTCAATGAGAGTTTTGTCTGAAATTTGAAAAACACCATTTTCGTCGGTTTTCACATATTGTCTTTGTTCAATACATTTTTGGAGATATTTTTCTGCGAGGGATTTGGCTTCTTCAAGAGTGGGTTTTTTGTCGGAAAGTTTTTCAACCAAAGGTTTCTGAAAATAAAGCATTCCCCAGAACATCTGATACACAAAGTAAATCAGATTGGCAAAAATTAAAATTCCCGCATCTATTTTCTTTTTTCTGAAAATTTTAAACAGAAAATAAACGCTTCCCAATCCCAAAAGACTATAAAAAACATCACCCACCGAAAAAGGAAAAACAGAAAATATTTTCTGGTGAATGCTATTCTGCCATTCAAAAAATTTTCCGTTTAATGAAATGATAAGGTCAATTTTTGAGAAAATATAAAACAAAACAAATTGGGCAAGTAAAATACCTGCCCAAAATCTTTTCCTCTCTAATAATTGTTTTTTAGTGTCCACCGTCACTTTTTATTTTGTCCAGATCAATGCCTTGATCTTTCAGGATTTTGCTTACTCTTACCGCATAAAATGCAAGATAAGCAAAACAGATTACACCAACAATATAACTGAAATGAATGGTCGTTAAATCCGCCAGATATCCCTGAATCAAACTTATAATTCCGCCTCCCATAATCATCATAATCAGAGAGCTACTTCCCTGATTGGTATATTTCCCCAGTCCGTTGATTGCCAGTGCGAAAATACAAGGCCAAAGTGTGGAGCAGAATAATCCGACACTTGTAAACGCATATACGGAAGTCATTCCTGAAGTCAGCATTCCGGTTAAAGTTGCGACAATTCCCATTGATGAAAAAATGAGCAGCATTCTTGCCGGATTTCCCTTACTCATAATATCGCAGGCAATCATCACGAGAATAATTACACCATAGATATAAAAATGGGAAAGGTCGTGCTTTGCGATTGCATTTACCAAAAGGAAAACACCGAAAGCAAGATATGGAGCGAGAAATCTCAGTATTTTTTTAAAGCCGGCATTGATATCAAAAGCGTCAACAGCACCCGTCCAACGTCCGATCATTAACGAAGCCCAATACAATGAAACATACGGAGCGATATCTCTGGTCTCAAAACCAAGAGATTTTTCCATATAAGCAGGAAGATTACTCGCCGTGGAAACTTCCACACCTACATAAAGAAAAATCGCGATCATTCCCAAAGTAAGCTGTGGATATTGGAATGCGGATGTTCTGTGTTCTCCAGGAACAACATCATCTGTACTTTCTTCGATAGTTGGAGTAATAGCCGGAAGAGAGGAGAATTTCAGCATAACGGCAACCAATATAAAAGCTGCGCCCAGTACAAGATATGGGATTTTCACGGATTCAATGCTTGCATCCGTATTGGCAGCAGTTGCAGATCCGAAAATCGCAAAAGCCACGATTAGCGGTCCTATTGTTGTTCCCAGATTATTAATTCCTCCTGCCATTGTCAAACGTTGCGATCCTGTTTCTGTGGGGCCTATTTCAATAGCCAAAGGATTGGCTACAATCTGCTGCAGAGAGAATCCTAATCCGACAATAAAAAGCCCTGAAAGCATCAGCGGAAATGAACCGAGATTTGCAGCAGGATAGAAAAGCAGCGTACCAACTGCCGAAATCAAAAGACCTACAATCAACCCGTTTTTATAGCCTATTTTGTTGATGAGATCTTGTTTCAAACCTTTGGAAACAAAGATATAGATTAAAGATCCTACAGTATACGCTACATAAAAAGCAAAAGAAACCAGCTGGCTCTGCCATTGTTCCAGATTAAAGGCTTTTTTGAAAACCGGGATCAGGATATCATTGCTCGCAGCAACAAATCCCCAGAAAAAAAATACGGTAACCAGTGAAGCGAATTGCCCCCAGTTGGTCTGTTTAGAATAATTGGACATATTTGTTAAAATTTCTTAATAACAAATATATTTATTTTTTTGATAAATAATACTTCTCCAAAGTTTTTTTTATCTCGTTATGAGAAAATAATTTTAATTCGTTTGTCGGTTGGTCGGGTTCCAGAATGTCGTTCATGAAAATTTTTACCTTTCCCGGAAACCCTTTCCCATTATCAAAAGGAAACATTTCTTTCAACCCGCAAAACGTAAAAACCGCAATCGGAAACTGATGTTTCGATGACAGGATAAATGCGCCGTCTTTGAAATCGTCCAGAATAATTGATGTATCGTCGGGAACACCGCCTTCGGGAAAAATCACGATGCTTTGTCCGTCATTCATTCGCTCTGCACATCTTCGGTAAACATCAGCACGGCTTTTGGCGGAATTTCTGTCCACCATTACGCACACTCTTTTGTAAATCGTCCCGAAAATCGGGATTTTTTCCAACTCTTTTTTCCCGACAAAACAAATCGGATGATGCGGAAAGAGCATCGGCATCAGCATTATGTCCATAATAGAAGTATGATTCGCAATGATAACATAAGGCTGGCTTTTGTCGATTTTTTTATCGGTTTTTCGGATTAATCGGTATCGAAATCCCATTCCGTAAAACATAATATAACACCAAATCCGCATAAAAAAATACGTGTATCTGTACCAGCTTTTCTTGAATGAAAGCACATAAACGGGAATAAAAAAAAGCAGAATGAAAACGAGTGCAAGTATCACCATCCATCCGCGCCACAGGTAATTCAGAAGTTTCTTCATTATTCAGTATTGCAGAACCAAAAATAGGCAATTTTTTTTAGGCAACATTCCTCCGCTGAAATGCATAGTTGTAGAATGTTTATTGCATATATGTTTTTGGAATAAAATTCGTTATCTTCGTAGAGATGAAAACACTACGATTATTATTTTTGATGCTGACGGTTCAGGTTTCTGCGCAGGATATACGGAGTATTCAGCTGTTTAATCCTCAAACGAACGATCATACAGCAGTGATTGGCTTCAATGAACAGCTGATTCTGAGATTTGATGATTTGACGAATTCTTCAACGATTTACCGCTATACACTTAAACATTACGACCGGAACTGGAACGACGACGGGCTTTTCTTCACCGAATATGCCAACGGCTCGCTGAACGGAATGATTGACGAATTTCAGTATTCTTTCAATACCTATCAGAAGTATACACATTACAAACTTGCTTTTCCGAATGAAAAAATAAGTCCGAAAATTTCCGGAAATTTTGAAATCGTGGTGTATAAGGATTCACCGGATAGGCCGCTTTTCACACGAAGATTCTGCGTGGCGGAAAACGGTGCTTCAGTAGGAGTGGCAGTTACCCGTTTTTCTGATGCGCGGAATCCTCAGCTCAATCAGCGAGTGGAAATTCAGGCGGTGGGAAGCGGTTCTGCGCTTATCAGCAACATCAATTCCGTTACGTTAAATGTCATTCAGAACAACAACTGGAATATCGGTGTATATGATGTAAGACCGGGCTCTACGCTCGGAAATAAATTGCTTTTTCAACAGCTGAATCTTACTTTCCCGGGAAACAACGAATTTTATTATTTTGACAATAAGCTGATGAATCAGCCCTTTGATATGGTAGCCGGTGCAGAAGTGAAAGACGGTGTGAATTATACGTATCTTTATCCGGTTTGGGCATATCCGATGAATTACCAGTATCAGCCGGATGTGAACGGCGCATTTTATTTCAGGAGAAATGATTTGGGAATCGAGCGAGATGCATACAGGGAAGGAGATTATTCATGGGTGAATTTTTCCCTTGATTCCGAACCGCTTAATAAAAAACTCTACGTTCTCGGTGGTTTCAATGATTATCGCCCTTCCAAAGAAAGCGAAATGATTTACGACGAAGCTCACAAAAGATACACAGCAGGGATTTTTCTGAAGCAGGGATTTTATAATTACATCCTCGCAACGGAAAATCCGGACGGTTCGCTGAATTATGGTGAAATCAACGGAAATTTCTGGCAAACCGAAAATCTGTATCAGGCTTTTCTCTATTACAGACCTTTCGGAAGAAATTACGACGGACTGATAGGATACGGAGAATTCCGAACGCCGATTCGATAGGTATATTATTGAAACGCAAAGGGCTCGAAGGTTTTTTAGTATTACGCTTTATTATTCGTTCGCAAAGACGTTTCACTCTGCAAAGAAAGATATTATTCTGCCTTAGCTGAGCGGAGTGCCTTTGCGCTCTAAAAGTAAGGAGGTTAGTATTAAACAGAATCTTTGTGTTCTTCGCGTTAAAAAAATCAAAATGCAAAGACGGTAATGTTTAAATAAAAAAGAAAAAGAGAATTAAAATCAATTAATCCTCTTTTTCAAACAAATCCCCTTTTTATGAACGTTAATCCTTATTCTCTTTAAATACTGCCGTAATCAGCAGATAATCTTCCTGTGCGTTGACAGTGTAGTGAATGTGCGCCGGAAAATCAGCCATTTTGATTACACGGATTTCCTTATACTCCTCATCAGCGGTTTCGGGGTGAGTGGCGATTTCGGATGCGGAATCTTTCAGATTTTCCAGAAAACGGATTCCCTTCCCTTTTTCTTCAGCGTTGAAAACCCGCATTAACAGCCTGATGTCGTTCTTTGCAATAGATGAAAGAAGGATTTTCACCACGCAAAACTGTTTTTCAGCTCACTGATATTTTCCATAAAATCCAGTTTCGTATGCGGATTCAGATTGTGAAACTGCAATCTGTCCATTACCTCTTCTCTTTGAAACTGCGGAACAGAAACCGTATCGGCAAATTCAAAATTCTCCATGGCATCTGCAAACTTTCTCAGAAGTTCGGGAGTTAAATTTTCAATTTTTCTTTTTAAGATTTCAACGGTCGCATTCATGATTTTATGATTTTAGAAATGAATCACCCCTCATTTTGATAAGGCAAATGTAGATAAAAAATATTTTTATCCAAATAAAATCTCAAAAAATTTAGGGGTATAAATTAAATTTAACATTAAATTAATATTCATTTATTCAAAAACAAGGGGGTTGGAAGTATAAAATATACTTTTTGGGAATTACACCCCTTAAAAATTTAAAAAAAAATTTTTTTGAAAATGATTTCTTTGGCGAAATGATTTTCGTTTTTTGGAGTAACCTTTAAAATCAGTTGGAAATTCCGGGCGGTCAATTATTTTTTTTTAACAAATTTTAATATTTTTTCCGTTTAACCATTGTCAAAATCGGCTATCAAAAAGACAAATAACAAATTAAATTTAAAAAATATGAAAAAAATAGCACTTAGCCTTGCATTGGCATTTATCGGAACTTTTGCAATGGCGCAGAAAACAGAAGCAAAAAAAATCAATCATGAAGAAAGGCAGGAAGCAAGACTAAATCAGCTGAAAGCCGAATTGAATCTTTCTGACAATCAGGTGGCGCAGCTGAAAGCTCTTCAGGAAAAAAGAAAAAATGAAATGAAGGAGAAACGAGAAGTTTCCAAAGAAGAAAGAGCAAAAAAAATGGAGGAGATGAAAGCCAGACGAACTCAGCATGAAGCGGAAATGAAAGCAATTCTTACTCCGGAGCAGTATGATAAATGGCATAAAAACCGCGAAGCGGAAATGAAAGCGAAAAAAGAAGAACTGAAAAGCAGAAGGCCGATACAAAAAGAAAATAAAACGGCAGTTCAGAGCGAGGTAAAATAATTCATAATTGTGTTTTTTTTAAGGTGCGGAAAATTGATTTTCCGCATTTTTATTTTGTACATTTGTGATGACCGTAAATTATAATTAAAACCAAAAAGAAAATGATTAGCCAGAAAATAGCTTCCCTCGTTAATGAACAAATCGCCAAAGAACAGTACGCAGCACAGTATTATCTATCCATGTCCGCATGGTTTTCTGCAAGGGATTTGGATGGGATTGCCAATTATTTCCGTGTGCAGAGCAAAGAAGAGCTGATGCACGCCGACAAAATGTTCGATTATCTGAATGATGTGGGAGGAGAAATCATCGTAGGAGAAATCCCGAAACCGCCTCACGAATTTCAAAATTCCATAGATATTTTTGAAAAAGCCTTTGAACACGAAAAAATCGTAACGAAAAGTATTTTCAATATCCTTAAAAATGCCAATGAAGAGGGGGATTTTGCCACAGTTTCATTTTTGCAGTGGTTCGTGAACGAGCAGGTGGAAGAAGAAGCGAGTGCTTCCCAATTAGTAACCAAAATTAAAATGGTAAGCGATAATCCTTCCGCCCTGTATCTTTTCGACCAGGAGCTCGGGCAGAGAGTGTTTACGCCTTCCGCAAATGAATAACTGAAATGAGCAGGTTTTATGCTTTACTGATGCTGGGATTTTTTGTATCAGCATTCAGCCAGTACTCTTCGCTGGACATTCCCGAAGAACTTAAAAAAAATGCCAACGCCGTTATTCGTGATGAAATTGATGAATATACACTGAAATCCGTCGACGATATGTTGATTGTCAGAAAAAGTGTGGTAACTATTTTAGACAAATCCGGTGAAGATTATTCAGCGGTGATGATTCCCTATGACCCGTCGACGAAAGTCAGCAACATTAAAGTCAATGTTTACAATGCTTTCGGGCAGAAGCAGAAAAGTTACAGCAGAAAGGATTTTTCCGATTATACCAACAACAGGAGCAATGCCTTGTATGTAGACGACCGCATTCTTTTCCTGAAAATAGGCAGCACAGGATATCCGTTCACTGTTGAAACCACTTATGAAGTCAATACTTCCAACACAATTAAAATAGGAACATTTGTTCCGTTTGGCAGATTCGGTGTTTCTACGCAGAATACGGTTTTCAGAATCATCAACAATGCAGGAATTAAAATCAGAAAGAAAATCACCGATAACGAAATTGCGAAAGTTTCCGTCTATGAAAACGGAAACATCAGCGAATACAGATATGCCGGTATTCCCGCAGTAAAAGAAGAAAATTATGCGCCGGCTTTTGATTTTTTAGTTCCCAAAGTTGAATTTTCTCCTGAAAAATTCAGTCTTGAGGGAAGTAAAGGCGATTTGACGAGCTGGAACGATTTCGGAAAATGGTATTACAGCAATCTTTTGACTCCCGTATCTCAGATTACTCCTGAAATTTCTCAGGAAATCAATGCCCTGAATCTCACCGGAACGAAAGAAGAAAAAGTAAAGAAAATCTATCAGTATATGCAGGAAAAAACCCGATATGTGCTGATTGCAATGGGAATCGGAGGCTGGAAACCGATGCCGGCAAGCGAAGTATCAAAAAAAGGATATGGCGATTGTAAGGCTTTAACCAATTACATGAGGACATTGCTTTCCGCCGCAGGAATCGAATCGTATTACGCAGTTATTTATGACAACAGAACCGAACAGAAATTCGATAAAAATTTTCCTGAACTGAATGGAAATCATGTCGTATTAATGGTTCCCGGTGAAAACGGAAATATCTGGCTCGAAAATACCAGTCAGAAGATGGCGTTCAATCATCTTTCCTTTACTTCTCACAACAGAAATGTCCTTCTGGTAAAAGAAAACGGAATCGAAATCGTGGATACGCCTGTATACAAACCTGAACAGAGCAAAGAAATACTGAGAGCTTCAGTAAAACTCAGTGAAGATGCGGGAATAAGCTCAGTTATTGATTTGAAATATACCGGAGGACAATACGACGGAAACCTCGCCTTGTTCGGAATGAAATCGGAAGAAATAAAAGAAGCGGTGAAAAAAGAATATTTCAATCTGAAAATGACGGATTTGAAAGTAGACAAACTTTTCAATGACAGAGACAAAGCCGAAATAACGTATGAAATCAGCCTGAATGCAAAGGATTTTTCAAAAAAATTAGGAAACGATATGTTTTTTCCGGTAATGCCTTTCGGCATTAATTCCACGCTGGTGGCAGGAGATGAGCGCATTCTTCCTTTTGAAACACCTTTTCCTTACCAGAACGATTACCATATCGAATATGAGGCTCCGGCAGGTTATGTTTTTTCCGAAGTTCCGGAATCCGTTCAGTTCGAATCGGAATTTGGTTCTTATAAAATGAATTTTGAAGTGAAAGACGGAAAACTGTACGTTCACAGAAGCATGACCATGAACAAAGGTCTTTACCCGAAAGAAAAATACAAAGATTACGCAGCTTTCCGGAAAAAAGCAGCCGGCAATGACAATGCCAAAATTTTAATAACTAAACGATAATGAAAACAAAACTACTCTTTATGCTGCTGATTTCAGCCATGAGTTTCGCCCAGCATAAATTCGTGAACGTACCTAAACTTACCGACGAAGATATTGCTTCAACCCAATGTGCTTCCGATGCTGAAGCTACTGCCGAAGTGCTTTACCGCTCCTATCATTACAGAATCGATTATAACGGATACATGTACGTAAATGTAACAGACCGTGTGAAAATTTATAAAAAAGACAATGCCGGAGATTATCTGAATCACGAAATCCTGACGTATGATAACGGCAGAGGCTCACGGGAAATATTAAACGACGTGAAAGCCTTTACCTACAACATGGAAAACGGGAAAAGAACAGAAACCAAAGTAACCGGAGATTCCAAATACAAATCCAAAGAAGATAAAAATTATACGGTAACGAAATTTGCTTTTCCGAATGTAAAGGACGGCTCCGTAGTGCAGTATGAGTATGATATTATGAGGCCTTTTCTCAGCTCTACGCCAAGAGTGTTTATAGAAGATAAAATCCCTGTCCGCTATGTGGAATACGTCTTTGAAACTCCGAAAGTTTTAGGATATAATATCAATTTTAAAGGCAGTATTGCCCCGAAGCACAGAGATGTGGGAGAAAAAAATATCTATGGAGGAGAATATCAGGTGTACCGTTTCGCCTATGAAAATGTCCCGGCGTATAAAGACGAAGAATTCGTACAAAACAACGATAATTATAGAACAGCTTTCAAAGCAGAGCTTAATTCCAGCTTCATCGGAAATGAACTGAAAAAATATGCGCTTACATGGAACGATATCAGAAAAAGATTATATGAACACGATGATTTCGGGCAGCAGCTGAACCGTAAAGGCCTGGTGAAAGATTTGCTTCCGGCAGAAATTAAATCCATTACCTCCAAAAAAGAAAGAGCAGAAGCCGTTCTAAAATTCGTTCAGAAGAATTATACTTTCAATAAAGATTATGATGTGGTTACCGATAAGGGAATCCGGAATCTTATCAACACCAAAATAGGAAATGCTGCGGAAATCAATCTCCTGCTTGTCATGCTTCTGAAAGAGGCGGAAATAGATGCGAATCCTGTGGTGCTGTCCACGGTTGGCAGAGGATTGCTGCTGTCTTATACGCCGAGCATCGAGCAGCTGAATTTTGTGGTGGCTTCCTTTGAAGATGCGAAGCAGATTTATCTTCTCGACGGAACAAAAAAACGGACAAAAATCAACATGATTGACCCGCGTGCGCTGAACCATAACGGAATTCTGATGAATGAAAAAGAAGCGGTAGAAATCAATATCGTTTATCCGGGCGTAAGTGAAACCTATCTTGTTGTGGATGCGAAAATGAATCCCGACGGAACATTTGAAGGGCATTTTTCGGACCGAGATACGGATTTGTACTCCATTATGGTAGAAGAAAAATACAATGAAGATAAAACAGAATTTGAAAAAACCTATAAAGAAAAATACAAATTTCCGTTTTCCAATATAAAATCCGGACTTCAGGAAAACGGAGATTTTGAAACCGCTTTTGATTTTACTTCGGATACTTTTGTGGATGCCATTGGGAACAAATTGGTTTTCAATCCGCTTCTGTTCCTGTATTCACAGAATCATTCCTTTAATCAGGCTCAGGAAAGAAAATCTCCGCTGGAATTTGTAACACGGAACAAAAAAATCAAAAAAGTAACCATTACACTTCCCGATAATTACGTTTTTGAAAATGTTCCGAAATCCAAAAAATTCCGTACGGATGACAATTCTATTCAATATGCGTATGTAGTAACACAGAATGGAAATACGCTTACGGTGGAAACAACGGTAACGATTGACGATTCGTTTTTTCCAAAGGAATATTATCCTGCTTTCAAACAGATTTATGATAATATTACCAAAATGGAAGGGCAGGTGGTTACTGCGGTGAAAAAATAAAACGTTAAAATGTGATTAAAAAAATCCTGAATAGTTTCAGGATTTTTTAGTCGTTTATCAGCCTTGTCAAGGTTTTAAACCTTGACAAGGCTTTTTGAAAGTGTCTGATTTGCCAAGTTTTACATTCATTTTGTTCGCATTTTTTTCGTGCCTTTCGTGGTTATATTTGGTTACAGATAAATCAGCTCCGTTTTCACCACCTTTCTTCCCGAATTTTCCAGAGCGTTTCTGTACAGTTCCATTTGTTTTTCGTATTTATCCCTTTCAGCTCCGGTTTTGAAATCAAGGATAATCCAGCCTTCATCCGTTTGTATCATTCTGTCCGGACGGTAAATTTTTTCAGAAACCATCAGCTCCTGCTCGTTGAAAACCTTCAATCCTTCTTTGAAATAGCCCGAATACCGATCATCCCGAATCACATCCAGAATCCGTTTGGCAATCTGTTCTTTTTCATCTGCCGCAATCATTCCTGAAAGAAGATAATTCCGCAGCACCTTTTCCACATCCGCTTCGGTATTGATTTTAGATAAAACTTCATGCGTGAAAATCCCTTCGCGGACACTTTGTTTACGCTGTTGATAGTTTTTAGACGGCGTGGCAATTTTGATTTCACTGCTTTTTTCGCTGCTTCCGAGAGTTTCGATGCTTTGTGTAACGACAGGAGTTTTTTCTTTTGCTTTCTGTTTCTTTAAAATGTTTTCATCGGCTTCAAAAACATCGAAAGAATCCGGCATTTCGGCTGTATCAGGGAATTTTCTTTTCTGAATATTTTCCGCAAATTCATAAAGTTCCAGATTGTTGGACGATTTATTCGGCTTTTCGAGGTAGAAA
This sequence comes from Bergeyella sp., assembly GCA_049841315.1. GTDB lineage: Bacteria > Bacteroidota > Bacteroidia > Flavobacteriales > Weeksellaceae > JASGDB01. The sequence continues at coordinate 48,112 of JASGDB010000150.1, forward strand.
AACATCTGCTCAACAGCACGTGTTGTGGCAACATACTGCAGGCAGTAGCGGTCGATTTTGTTTTCGTAAATATGAGTTTCGTTGAAGCGTTGCATTTCTTCGTCATAATTTTCCAGAACACGCTCAAACGGGGAAATAATCACGGAATTCAGATGTTCTTCCTGTGCCGGAATCCAGCCGGAAAAACTGCCGTCTTTATGCGAATTTTCCATTGGGAGAAAAACGACAGGAAACTCAAGTCCTTTCGCTTTGTGAATAGTCATAATTTGCACTGCATCAATATTTTCCGAAGTCTGAATACTGAGGCTTCGTCCTTCCTCATCCCAGTATTTGATGAAATCTTTCAGCGTAAAACCGGTATTCTGGCTGAAATTGTAGAGCATTTCCAGAAAGTTCAGGAGGAAATCGGTTTCCTTTCCCGAAACGGAAAATTCCTGCACGAAATATTCGATATAATTGTAAAGATTCAGGTGCGGAATATCGGTCTGTATCAGTTGTACATGATATTTCTCCCGAATTTTTGTTTCAATGGTTTCCGTTGAGGTTTCGTTCAGAATTTCCAAAGTTTCAGCAGTAAAATCCCCGATAGATATTCTTCCCGAAGCATTCAGATAATACAATGTTTTCACTAAATTCTGAAGATTTTTCGGATTCAGTTTCCAGCGCAGAAATTCCGTAACAGCCAGAATCGTCGGCGAGAGTTCCAGTGTCAGGCCTTTGTCGGAAATGGTTTTGATGTAGGTTTCCGCTTCGTTGTAGTTCACTTTCATATTGTTCAGAAGCCGTGAATAGCTGAAAATATCAAAATTCCCCCTGCACAGAACCGTAATATCCGAAAACCGGAATCCGTTTTCCACACATTCCTGAATGTCCTGCCGCATTTTTTCGGCGGTTTCTTCATAAAAAATTTGTTTGGAAGCATTTTCCATAAGATGAATTTTCATACGTCCGTCAAAACCTGAATTGGCTTTCTGCTGCGCCCCTTTCCCGAAAATATCGCGGTGTTCTTCATTCACAAAACCGGAAAGAAAATCGTAATACTCATTATTGAACTGAACGATGTTTTTCGCACTTCTCCAGTTGGTGTCCAGCGGTTCTACGAACGCTTTTACCGGACTGTTTTCTTTGTGCTGAATAATGTCGAGCATCATTTTGCTGTCGCCTCCTCTGAACCGGTAAATACTCTGCTTCGGGTCGCCAACCAGCGTGAAACTCATGTTTTCGGAATGAATCGTATGGTCTCTTAATGGAAGAAAATTCTGCCATTGCAGCTGCGAAGTATCCTGAAATTCATCAAAAAAGTAATGCGAAAACTGTGTCCCCACTTTTTCATAAATGAATGAAGACGGCTCATCACGGAGGTTTTCGTGAATCATAATGTTGAATTTCGACAGAAGCACCAAATCGTTTTCCTTTTCGATTTCTGCGAGTTTATCCTGAACTTCCTTATTCACTTTCAGCGGAAGAATGGCTTTCAAAATTTTCTCCTTTTTTTGTGAAAGGATGTAATTGGAAATTATTTTCCGGCGGTTTTCGAGGAGATAATCGAGGATTTCCAGAATTTCATCTTCTCTTTTCTTGCTGTTTGCAGAAGCTCCGTTTTGAAATTTTTCCAGCGCTTTTTCTTCATTGGAAGGGAATGGGAAATCCCTGCGCTCTTTGTTGTAATATTTTTCGGCTTCAAAGAAAAATTTGGCGATACCGTTGACACTTCCGCCTGCAAAATCGGAGGTTTCCAGATTTTTTTCATGCAGAAGACTGATGATGTTTTTGGCAGTTTCGGTGTTTTCCTTTTTCAAATCGCGGAGTTCCTGCCTCAGTTTTTGTTTGGATTCTTCGTAGGCATCCCATGTGAAATCCTTGTTTTCGGAAAGGTTGAAATAATGCTTGTCCTGCACAAATTCTTTTGCGGAATTATATAAAGCCTGATTGAGGTTCACACGTTCGTTGTTATCCAGGCTGTAATTCACAAAATCCATAAACGCTTCGGAAATATCCTGTTTTTCCCCGATTTCATCGAGCATTTTGTCTACTGCTTCAATCAGAAACGGCTCAGACTGGATTTCGAGATTGAAATTTTGGGCAAGCCCGAGTTCGTAGGAAAAACTGCGCACCAGTCGGGAATTAAATTTGTCAATCGTCCCGATGTTCAGGGTGGAGTAGTGGTGCAGAACATAGTCCAGAACCTTTTTGGAACGCTCGTGCAAATCTTTCAGCGTTACTTTTATGCCCTGTTCGTTCAGTTTGTTCTGAATATTAATCAGGTCGGTATTGTATTCGTATTGTTTTTCATCGGAAAATGCTTTCAGCCAGCTGAGAATCCTTTCTTTCATCTCGTTGGCGGCTTTGTTGGTAAACGTCAGCGCAAGGATATTCCTGATAGCGTCAGGCTGATTCGGGTAGCGCAGACAAATCATCAGAAGCCTTTGCACCAAGGCGTACGTTTTTCCCGAACCTGCGGAAGCGTTGATAACGGTGTATTGTTTTTCCATAGATTCTGCAATTTAAGAAAATTTAGGTAGGTATAGGATGTTTAAATTTTTTTTCACAGGCTCTAAAACTTAAAAATAATCAATAAACGCAAAGATTTATTTTATTACATCAAATTTTAATGAGCAAAGATGGTTCCGCCTGTGGCAGTTTTATTAAGCGTGTAATAGTGAATTTATTCACCGTCTTTGCTCTCTGAAAATAAAGAATCATCCGGTAGAAAACTTTGCGTCAGAAAGTCTTTGCAAAAAATTAAACATTCTCTAAGCCTGATTTACAAGTTCCGTAGGACAAACTGTTCATAGAAAAAAAACAAATTATTTGTAAAAAGCTCCGTTAGGAGCGACCTGACAAATTAACAGACCGCTCCTAACGGAGCTAACGCTCAATAAACAAATCGATTTCTATTAATAGAATACTTCTACGAAGCATAATCAAAAAAGTTTAAACAAGTTCTTTATCTAAAATTATAGTTTTCAAATATTTTGCAGTTTTAAAATTTATTTTTATTTTTGCAGTCCAAAATGAGATGTAAATTATGTTAATTATCCCAGTAAAAGACGGAGAGTCTATCGACAGAGCACTTAAAAAGTATAAAAGAAAATTTGACAAAACAGGTGTTGTGCGTCAGTTAAGAGCAAGACAGCAGTTCATTAAGCCTTCTGTTACTTCAAGACAATCTCAGCTGAAAGCGGCTCACAAGCAAAGACAATTAAGCAAAGAAGAACAGGCATAAGACTGTTTTTCCGTAATTTTAATACATAATCACTTTCCAAATGTTTATATTTGGAAAGTGATTTTTTTGTTTCTATGATAGAGAAGTTTCTGGAATATCTTAGTCTGGAAAAGCGGTATTCCGCACATACCGTAACCAGCTACCGCAAAGACCTTTCCGATTTTGCGGATTTCGTGATGCGGACAGAGGGGCATGAAAATCTGGCTCTGGCGGATAAAAGGGTGGTGCGCAACTTTATGGTTGACCTCTCTGAAAACGATATTTCCAAAAGAAGTATCAACCGTAAGCTGTCTTCTCTGCGCAGTTTTTACCTTTTTCTTCTCAAATTGGGAGAGATTGAGGTTTCTCCGCTCGAAACGATTAATTCCCTGAAATTTTTCCCCGAAAAACGAATTCCTTTTACCAAAGAGGAAATGAACAAAGTCGGAGAACTGCTTCTGAACGAGGAGGAACGGATTTTAGAGAGGCTCATTATTGAAACTCTGTATCAAACGGGAATGCGTAAAGCGGAACTCTGCGGACTGCTAATGGAAAATGTGGATTTTTCGTCTTTACAGATGAAAGTTATCGGAAAAGGAAACAAAGCGAGATTCATTCCCATATCCGAAAAATTGGCGGATGACCTCCGTTTTTATATGGAGAATGTAAGAGACACAAATTCAAGGGAAAAGCATTTTTTTGTCAGTAAAAAAGGTAAAAAAATTGGAGATAAATTTGTGTATTCGGTAGTTAATTCCTACCTTGGTCTTATCACTTCAAAGGAGAAGAAAAGTCCTCATATTTTACGGCATACGTTTGCTACGCATGTTCTGGAAGAGGGAGCGGAAATCTCCAGAGTGAAAGAAATATTGGGACATTCCAGCCTTGCAAGCACGCAGGTGTACACGAATGCCAATATTGAACAGCTTAAAAAAGTCATCAACAATACTCATCCGAGAATGGTGAATAAAAAAGAAGAAGGAAAGTGAAATCATGATGTGGTTTCCTATTGTTTAACAATAAAAAATCGATTTATTATGAAAATTACAGTGCAATCCATGGGTTTGACACCTCATGAACCGTTAGAAGAATTTCTGAACAGAAAAATAAGCAAATTAGGCACTTTTTACGATAAAATTATTGAGTGCCAGGTGTTCCTGAAAGTGGAAAACGCTTCCTCAAAAGAAAACAAAACCGCGGAAATCAAACTCGTGATTCCGGGAGATGATATTGTGGTAAAGAAAACCAGTGCCAGCTTTGAGGAAAGCCTCGACCTGTGTGCGGATGCCGCTAAAAAACTGCTAATCAAGAAGAAAGAATTGGCATAAAAAATAAATGTAATAATTAATTAAAAAATATTTCAAAAAGTTTGTAGATTTCAAAAAAACAATCATATATTTGCACTCGCAAAAAGAGATGAGAGTTCTTTTGAAATCTATTTGCCTCCTTAGCTCAGTTGGCCAGAGCACGTGATTTGTAATCTCGGGGTCGTGGGTTCGAATCCCTCAGGAGGCTCATTTTATAAAATTGGGGGGAGATTCCAGAGTGGCTAAATGGGACTGACTGTAACTCAGTTGCTTCGGCTTCGTAGGTTCGAATCCTGCTCTCCCCACATTTTATAGAAAAAAAATAATTGCAAAGTTTAAAATTAATTTTTAAATTTGCACACCGTTACCAACAAATAATTTTGGAAACAAAATGCGGAAGTAGCTCAGTTGGTAGAGCGTCAGCCTTCCAAGCTGAATGTCGCGGGTTCGACCCCCGTCTTCCGCTCCAGAAAATCACACCAACACAATTTTGGATGTGATTTTTTTTTAAGCCGACGTAGCTCAGGGGTAGAGCGTTTCCTTGGTAAGGAAGAGGTCGTGAGTTCAAATCTCATCGTTGGCTCTCAAAAATCTTCCGGATTTCCGGAAGATTTTTTAAATTTTGGTTCTTCGACAAAAACTGTGGATTTTAAAATTAACATTTATCTATAAATTCTCAATTTCTGTTCTTTTGTCTTGAAACAAAAGAACCAAAAGTTCAAGACTTGGAAACTCGGCTAAAATTTTAAA
>JASGDB010000151.1:0-7310 GCA_049841315.1 Bergeyella sp.
CTGCCCTTTTGAGCGTATTTTTCACTTTTCATTCTCGATTTATCCCGATAAATCTTCGAACAAAAAGCAAAAAATCCATCTCAAAATTGCTATAAAAAATAATTGCAATAAAATTTAAACAGGCTCTAAAAAGTATTCTTGGTAAATGAAAAATTATCTTCAATAATTTTCCAGGAAGCGCCATTAGACTGCACCGTGATGGACGTAAGGTGCAACTGGTCATTGTAGTTGCTGTACTGTGCAATGGTATTCTGCATCGCTTTTTCATAGGTTGCGAAAGTGTATGAAGTTTCTTGCTCAATGACATTAATATTGGTTCCCGCCTCCATTACCTTTAATGTTGTCGGAGTATAATTACCAGCCGTCGCTGGTCCGGACAGATGTATGCTTGCAAATATTTTGTAAATGCGACCGGCTCTTCCCGCTGCAGCCGGCAATGTAATGGTTTTGGACACATTCATATTTGAAGAAGCCACAAAGCGTATGGTATAATCATCATCTGTTGCGGTATAATTATCGCTTACTTCTTTAAAAGGCATACTTACGGAACCACCTACCTGCAATTTGGAATTAGGCGTATTTTCACCAATACCAATTCCTGTGTTTCCGGTCGTTACATCGTGCAGAAAACTCCAACCGCTTGATATACCGTATATTCCCATCAGATTTTGGGTGAAAGTACCGATAAAACTTCGTGCAGCACTTGTAGGTCCGTCAAGCCACAAACCTGCCGTTGCACTCGCACTTTCGTTTCTTAACCTCATTCTTCCGGCAACATCCAGTGTATAGGCAGGATTGGTATTGTTTACGCCGATGCGTCCGGCTGTAGTAATCGCAGGACCGCCACCTGTATTATTTGCGTAAATAGTTCCGTAAGAACTTCCCTGACTTACCGCCCAAATGGCACGTTCGTTTACCGCATTGGTGCGAATTGCCGTTCCCAAACCATTCGTATTATCCACGAAAAGTCCATAAGTAGAATTGGAAGTTGTTACATTTAATTTAGTGCCCGAACCCGGGTCTGCGCCGATACCTACTCCTCCTGTATTGGAATTGTAAATATTATTTCCGTTGGTTGTCCATTGAGAACTTCCTCCTCCTGTCGGGGTTTGCCACGTTGCGTTTCCGCTGGCATCGGAAGTCAGGACTTTTCCCGCTCCCGGTGTTCCGCTTGCGATTTTCAGATTTCCGTTGATTTCCGTTCCTCCTGTTCCTGTTTTCAATGCCAGTCCGGAGTTGCTGCTGAAATAACCGGCAACACCTGTATTGGAGAGTGCTTCGACACCATATCCGGAATTTGAACTCCCGTTAACGCCTGAATTTCCCGAACTCATTCCTCTTACACCGATACCCGAACCTGTTCCCCAGCCATTGATTGCGACAGCACCGTTAGCACCACTCTGATTGGTTATAGAAAAAGTGGTTGATGAGGAGTTTGAATCACCGCTATAAGGTAAAGTTAAACTTCCTCCCGACGATTTCGCATACATCGCATACGGAACGCTCAACAGTTGCGAAGTTCCGGCAATCGTGTAATTGGTTCCGCCGTTTGGGTCGGTTTCGGTTTTCAGCCAGTAATTTCCCGATGACCAGTTAATCGAGGAAAAAGTTCCCGACAAAACGGTTCCGCCTCCGATTTCCAAAGCGAGCGAACCGTTTGCGTTGGTTGTTCCCGTTATTCTTTCGGAATACACCACCGTTCCTGATGATGACCCTTGCAGAATACTTGCCTTAACGGCGACATTCTGATTTTGCAGAATCTGCCCGGAAGCATTTCTGACAATGGCTTGATAACTCATTTTTTCGGGAGATTGTGCAAAAGCAAGGATTGCCCCGAAAAGTATTGCTGTGATTGATAATAACTTTTTCATTGTTTTAATGTTTAATAATTTTTATTCGGAAATATAATTGCCGGTAACATTGATTCTTTGGAACGATGTCGGAGCATCCACACTACTAACCTTGATATACAAATCTTTAGGAGCTGTAACATAATAATCAAAACCATTACTAAAAGAAGCAATTCCAACAATATAAGGAACGGTGTTTGAGCTAATAATTTCAGTATCACTTTCTTTTACTACTATGTTAGTATAACTAATATCGTTTGTTGATGAACTGTAACTCGTTGCATTAAAATCAAAATGGTATAATCCGCTTTTTTGAAAGGATATCTTGATGCTTAAACCACCACTGTATGAATTATAGTTGGTGGCAGTTACCAGATTAGATGTATTATAACGCTCTGTTAAAGTATAGGTAGAACCACTTCCTTCTAATCTGCACGAAAACCTGATATTTTCGGAATACGGCATTTTCATTGTCTGCCAGGTTGCATTTCCGCCGGCATCGGAAGTCAGGACTTTTCCCTCGCCTGCACCGTTGGTCATTTGGAAATTGGTGGTTCTGGTTTTTCCGTTTACGTCCAATTTTTCGGTAGGAGTAGTAGTTCCTATACCGAGATTACCGGTTGTTTTTTGCAGGGTCATTTGTGCATTTCCGTTGTTGGTTGCAAATCTCAAATCGTGGTCGGAACTGGTTTGCACATAAGCAGAACCCGAGTTTGTCCAAAATCCTATTTTTACCGCTCCGTCCTCGGATTGCTGGATAATTCCTTCTCCACCGGTTTTGGCAACGGTTAGCGGGAAAGCGGGGGTCGTTGTCCCGATTCCTACATTTCCGGAATTGGCATTATAAATATCGTCTCCGATAGCCGTCCATTCTGATGTGGAAACACCGCCCGGAACGCTGTTTCCTGCGTTTTTTGCATACATCGCATAAGGAACGCTCAACAGTTGAGAGGTTCCGGCAATTGTGTAATTCGTTCCGCCGTTCGGGTCGGTTTCGGTTTTCAGCCAGTAATTTCCAAAAGCCCATTCTATCGTCCCGAAATTTCCCGACAAAACCGTCCCGCTTCCGATTTCGGTCGCCAAAAGTCCGGCGGAATTGGTCGTTCCGGTCAATCGTTCGGAGTAAACAACCGTTCCCGAATCCGAACCTTGCAAGATGCTTACTTTTACGGCGACATTCTGATTTTGCAGAACATCTCCCGAGGCATTTTTGATGACCGCCTGATAACTCATTTTCTGGGGAACTTGCGCAAAAGCGAGGATTGTTCCGAGAAATAAAATGGCGATTGCTATTATTCTTTTCATCACTATTATTTTTTAATAATTTTAAAAGTTTTTACATTTTTATCATCTTCGACAATTTTGATGATATAGATGGATTGCGGAAGCGTTCTCATATCCAGTTCGTTTTTCTTCTGGTTCAGGTTTCCTTGTTTGACGAGTTTTCCCTGAGCATCAAAAAGTTGGTAAGAAGAATTTCCTGCCGCTTCTTTCCCGAAGTCCACATACAGCAAATCCTGAACGGGATTGGGGTAAAGCAGTATTTCTTTTTTCTCCGCCGAAACATCATCGGTTGCCAGAGTAAAAATCTCGTAAGGCTGCTGAACGCCCTGATTCACAGAACCTGCGGAAGAACTGTAACTGTTATAAGCCATCTGTCCGACTGTGTAAGACGAACTTCCGCCGCTTCCCGTTGCGTTTCCGCCCGAAGCGGAAATTGCCTGTTGTGCCTGAATCTGACCAATCCATACGGTCATTAGTGTTATGATTATTTTTTTCATAATAAAAATTTTTGACGAAGTTATACAGAGCAACTTTCCGAAAAAACACAAAATAGACGAACGACATTTTTAATAGACGGATGACAGATTTTATAGTTGCCAAACCTATATAATCCTTACTTTTGTTTCACGGCAAATTGAAATTTGATGATTGAAAATATCAGGGATTGAATCAGGTGGAATTAATTTTAATTTCCTAAATTTACTTTGTGAAACAAAGATTATACATAGATACTTCTGTTTTTGGCGGACACTACGATGTGGAATTTGCACAATTTACTATTCCTTTGTTTGAAAGACTGAAAAATGGAGAATTTACCACACTTTTTTCAACCGTAACGCAAGACGAACTTGAAAACGCTCCGAAAAATGTAAGAGAATTAGTACAGCATTTAAAAATTGAGAACACCGAATTTTTGGAAGCAACAGATGAAGCCGTAGATTTGGCAACGGAATATATTGCGGAAAAAGTTGTAGGGCAAACAAGTTTTGCCGACTGTTTGCACATTGCAATCGCAACGATTAACAGAGCAGATTTTTTGATAAGTTGGAATTTTAAACACATTGTAAATGTAGAAAGAATCAGAGGTTACAATGCTATTAACATTAAAAATGGCTACAAACAATTAGAAATACGTTCACCAAGAGATTTTGTAAAATATGAAGACGACTGAAAAACAATTTGACGCTGTAAAATATATGCGTGAGCAAAGAGAAAAATTAAGCGATAAATTATCTAAAATGACAAAAACAGAAATTGTCGAATATTTTAGAAAGAAGAAACTTGAGTCGAAAGTAAAGCCTTGTGCATAACAATAAACACACTCATTTTTGTTGGTTCTCAACGAATAACGTTATTAACAGACGAACGTCATATCAATAATTATTTCTAAATTTGAGACACGGAAAAGAAAGCCGATGAAAATTCTAAACTGTATTATTGCAGACGACGACGAGATAGACCGGCTTACTGTGCAGTCATTCGTCCGAAAATTCCCGAATCTCCATATTCTGGGAGTTTGTTCTGATGCAGACGAAGCGTTGGAAATCATTGAAAACAATACGGTTGATATTTTGTTTCTGGATATTGATATGCCTGATTTTTCGGGTGTGGAACTGCGGAAAAAGGCAAATCACGTTCCCTGTTGTATTTTTATCACTTCCCATCCGGAATTTGCGGTGGAAAGTTTTGAACTGGAAACCTTGGATTTTATTGTAAAACCTTTGAAACCCGACCGTTTTGAACAAACCGTAAAACGCATTGAAGATTTTTTTGAAATCCGCGAAAAAGCCCACCTTTTTGAATCCAGCATCGGCGGCGATGTGATTTATATCAAAGAAGGACACGAACAAATCAAAGTAAAAATGCACGAAATACTGTATCTGGAAGCATTAAAGGATTACACCAAAATCGTAACGCCGAGAAGAAAACATTGTGTTCTTACCAGCATCGGAAATCTGCTGAAAGAGGAACAGTTCCGGTCCTTTATCCGCATACATCGAAGTTTTGCCGTTCAGAAAAATTTTATCGAAAAAAAATTGCCGTCGGAAATTCTCCTCAACAACGGAACGGCGATTCCGATTGGAAGAAGTTACAGAAACAGTTTAGATTTTTTGGTATGAAAAAGACAATACTCTTTATTTTTCTTTTGCATCTGAATGTTTTCATTGCTCAGAACAAATCTAATGAAGAGGTTGTCGATTCTATTTTTAGTGCATTGCCAAAGATTTCGTCCGATAAGGATTTTGTTCTTGCTTACACGAAAATGGCGTTTGAATATTCCGCTCTGGATAGTGATAAAGGGCTGTTTTATGGAAAAAAAGCATTGGATATTTCAAAAAAAATCAACTGGAACGAAGGGAAATCAAATGCTTTGACTGCATTGGGAGAAAATAATTTTTGTCAGGGAAAATACAGCGAAGCGTTCCAAAATTACGAAAACGCTTTACGCTATGCCAAAAACAAAATTACCATTGGCAGGATTTACAGAAATATGGCGGTGCTTTACAATTCGCAGGGAGATTATGAAAAATCGTCCAAATATGCTTTTGATGCCCTGAAAATAAGTGAAGCCGAAAAAAACGAAGCCGAAAAAGCAAAAAATTACAATGCTATCGGAGCGGTTTATTTTTATACCAATCAAACCCGGAAAGCACTATTTTACTACAATAAATCGCTGGAAATCAATACCCGTTTAAACCAAAAACGGGAAATATGCAAAAGTCTGCAAAATATCGGTGCTGCTTACGAAGATATTTTTGACACTAAAAATGCCGTGAATTATTTTAACAAATCTTTGGCTTTGGCGAAAGAAATCGACTTCAAAGAGAGCATTGCCGTTAATAATTTTTTCCTGGGAAGATTATATCTTGATGAAGAACTGTTTGAAAAAGGTCTGCCTTATATCATCACTGCAAAAAAGTATGCCGAGGAAATAAAAAATTACAGAATGTTCAATTCTTGCTTACTTCTTGAAGCCAATGTTTATACCAAACAAGCCGATAAGGTTTCAGAACCCGAAAAAACAAAACTGCTCAATAAAGCCGAAAGCAAACTCCTCGAATCCATCGAAAAAGCAAAGAAATCGAACAGTATGGTAAATTTGAGCACCGCTTACGGACGAATTGCTAAACTGTATTCTTTAAAAAAAGACTATAAAACCGCCGTTGAATATCAAATTTTATATAATGAAGTAAAAGACTCCATCTACGATTCCAAAAGTAAAGAAACCATTAAAAACCTCGAAGACAAAAGAACGATTGATTTACGAAACAAAGAAATCCAAATCCATAAAATCCAGCTAGAAAACAAAGAAAAACAAAAATGGTATTTCATTTCCGGGATTTCGCTTCTGGCAATTATCGGGGGAATGCTTTTTTACCAAAACCGACAGCGGAAAAAGAACAACGAAAAATTATCTTTATTAAACACCGAACTCGATAAAGCCAACAAAAACAAGATGCGTTTTTTCGGAATCCTGAATCACGATTTGCGAAGTCCGGTTGCTTCTTTGGTGCATTTTCTTCATTTGCAGAAAAACAATCCCGAATTTTTGGACGAGCAAACCAAAGAAAAACTGAACCAACAAACCACCACTTCCGCAGAACGGCTTTTGCAGCAGATGGAAGACTTGCTTTTGTGGTCGAAATCGCAAATGGAAAAATTTGAAGCCGAGAAAAAGGAGTTTCCGGTAAAAGAACTTTTTTCCGAGTTGCAAAACGAATTTGTCTGGGTGGAAAATACCAAAATCATTTTTGAAGATTTTGCTGATATAAAAGTATTTTCCGATAAAGAATATCTGAAAACCATCCTGCGAAACCTCATCGGAAACGCCGTAAAAGTTTTGGAAAACAAACCCGAAGCAAAAATTATCTGTTCCGCAGAAAATGCAGAAAATTCCGTAAAAATTTCCGTGAAAGACAACGGCGGCGGAACGGAAATCGAGAAATTCAAAGCATTATACAGCGACACGGAAAGCATCGGAATCAAGCAAGGTCTCGGTTTGCACGTTATCCGTGATTTGTGTAAAGCGATTAATGCCGAAATCGAAGTGAAAACCGATAAGGAAATCGGGGAAACGGAGATTGATTTGTTTGTTGCAAAAGGTTTAGGCTAAACGCATTAAAATTCCAAACGCAAAGTTCGCAAAGAATTTATAAACAAACAGACTGTGATAAG
>JASGDB010000152.1:0-9186 GCA_049841315.1 Bergeyella sp.
CCAAAGCATAATCCAGTAAAATTTTCCGTTCTGATTTTTCCATTTGGTTCATTGCTCCGTAAGAGAGAATAATTCCTGCAATTAAGCGTGTAACCATTTGTAAATCATCTACAAACTGCACTTGCGAAGGCAAAACCGAAATAATGGAAGGTGGTGCGGAACTGATTTCGTTGATGATTGCGGTTTCGTTGTTCGTGATTTTGGTAATTTCCCTGCTCATCGCAATTCCTGTTGGTACAGCTTGAATAGCAAATGACACAATCCGCAGTCTGTCCTGAACTTTCGTTACCTTGTCTTTAAAATCCGTCCACTCAGTTTGGTTGGCGGTTTCTGCGGTTGCGTTAAGGGTTTGCTTTTGCCGCATTTCTTTTTGCCTGTCGTGTTCTTTCATCGTTGCATTAATTTGAATATCCATCATCGGAAAAGAGACATTTTCCTTTTGCCAAGCCGGAGTTGAACCACCGCCGGAAGACGTGAGGACGAGATAAACCAAGACCCCTAACCCCCAAAGGGGGATTTTTATAGCGGTAGTGATTTTATTTTTGAACTTCATATCAAAAAATCAAAAATTCTTTTTATACTTGTTCATAATATTTTCCACAATGCCTTTATCGGTATTGATGTAACCTGCAAACGGATTGATGGAGTTCCAAAATCCTAAACGGTTGGCTTTTTCCAATCGAAGTTTTATCGCCAAAAGCCAGAGTTTCAAACTCTTTACGTTTTCGGAAATATTGTGCAGAATTTTGTAGCGGTCGCCAGACGTCGCCAAATTCAAATCTCCCGAAGCCAAAATATCGGAAACATCGGTAACGATTTTCAAACTTTGCTCATACGTTTTTTGCGATGCTTTTACTCCGAAAATGGCGTATTGCGGATGTTGGGAAGCCAATTGAACAACATCGGAAGAATAATTATAACATTTATTGAGTTCCGAATAAATCCGCTGCACCTGAATCCCATTTTGTAAAGTCCCGGAAACTTCTTTCAGCCCTTTCAAAATTTTATTCTGAATGTCATTGGCTGCAACCATCTGTGTTCCGACCCAGGACTGAACATTTTTTAATTTTGAAGTTTCCTCAATGACATCATTTTGTTTGGATTTTAAATTATCGGAATAAATTATCATTGCGGCGGTTACCGTTGGGTCGATGTAAGTGTTTTGAGCAATGCCCAATGTTCCACAAAAAATAAAAAAAAGGAAAAGCCTCCCCCAACCCCTCCGAAGGAGGGGAGTTTTGTGCGTTTTATTATTGAGCAAATTTTTCATATTCTTTTTGGTTTTGAGTGTTGATTAATTCCGAAAAACTGATATTTCTATTTTCCAATTCCTGTGAAATGATTTTGAACACATTTTGCCCTTTGTGTTTGTTTTTCATCATTTTGTAGTAGGAATCTATTTTTTTGTCCAAAGGATTTTGGTAAAGATTGACCAGCGATACCAGATTTTCCAGACTATCTCCGAAAATTTTTAAATCGGAAACAATTTTGATGAGTGCATCATCGTAACTGCCGTATTTTTGGACATAATATTCAACAGCCGATTTTTCCGGTTTTTCGGTGGTGTAAGTCAGATATTGTTCAAGCGAAACTTCATTGCCGTAAACTTCTCCTTTAGAACCTCGTTTCAGATAAAATTCTTTGAAACGGCTTCGCCCGAATTTATTGTTGAGATTGTTAATTGTAAAAATCTTGTTCTGCTCGACTTTATTAAGTGAAAGCAAAGCCGAAATTCTGTCAAAATTGTCTTTGAACTTGGTTTGGTCAAGCAAAATAAATGTATCAGAATTGTTAATGATACTGTCTTTTACGACGGCATTTCCGATAATATCGTCGAGTTCCTGAGTAACGACAACCGCTTCGCCCCAAAATTTTCTAACGGTTTTGTAGAGATACAAAATGTAACCGCCCATTAATTTTGAAGCGATTGCCTTCCACGCTTCTTCCACGATAAGTGCTTTACGACGGTCTTTCCGTAACCTCATTTTCTGAATGAAAGTGTCCATAATAATCAGCGTTACAATCGGAAAAAGTTTTGGATTGTCTTTTACATTGTCAATTTCAAAAACGATAAAAGGTTCATCAAACAGCGTATTATCGGCAGATTCGTTCAAAGTCGTTCCGTATCTTCCGCCTTTGTAAAAATCTTTCAGAACGAATAAAAAAGTCCGGAGATTAAACTCTGTTTCCGTAATTGCGTGCTTCTTATTGTTCAGATAAAGCGGTAAAAATTTATCGCAATAGTCGTAGAATCCGTTGAAAGACAATTCTTTGGCTTCTAAATTTTCTTCGAGTTGTTTGATTTTTTTGATGATGGCTTTTCTAAACGAATCGTTCCAATCTTCGGCAGTTTCCGGTCTTTTGATGATTTCATTGGATTTAATCAAAATCAGTTGGGTTTCGTTGTAAATTTTTCTGCGTCCTTCATCATTCAAAGTATCGTAAGCTTCGTAAACCTGATAAAATTTTTCGCTGTCATAATCGGGATTATTTACATTTTTATCGGGGTGATAATATTTCAATAATTTTCTTCCTGCTTCTTTGATTTCTTCGGAATTGGCATCGAAAGGAATTCCTAGAATATTATAATAATTTTTTTCAAAATTGCCTCCGGTCGCTGACCGGAAAATATCTTCTTCGTGAATGTTGTATTTTCCCAAATAAAGTATTAAATCTTCCGTACTTTTATGCTCGTACCATTGCTTTCCATTATTGAAATACTGATGATAATACGACATCAACACATTATCCAAAATGGATTTCTGAGCCGCCGACATTGTTGCATCGGGACCTTGCCAAATCAAAAAAATCAGGTTGGTCAAAAACTCGATTTTTTCGATATTGAACTCTTTTTTGTCCATCAAAAAAGGATTCATCGTAATGGGTTTTTCTTCGGTGTATTGAATGTATCTTCCGCCTTTATATTTGCAAGTTCCCGAGTAAGAATCTCCGGTATCTACGATGACCACATCGTAATTGTAAGTCAAATACTGCTCGATAATATTATTCATCAGGAAGGATTTTCCCGAACCCGAAGGTCCGAGAACAAACTTATTTCTGTTATTGATTCTTCCTGTTTTCATCGGTAAATCTGACGGGTCAATTTTGAGTGGAACGCCTTGTCTGTCGGTAAATCTTAGATAAAAATTGGATTCTTCGTTTACGGGGTAACTTTCTTTAAAAAAAAAACACAAGGCAGCTTCGCTTGTCGTCATAAATAAATCGTATTCCCTGAGTTCCGTGGCGTTGCCAGGAAGTGCTGCCCGAAAGAGTTCTAACTGGTTGTAGGCATTTTTGGAAACAATAATCCCTTTCGTAAACAGTTTATTTTCTACCATCGACTGGATATTTTCCATTTTTTCCAGCGTGTTTGCTGAAAATATCAAGGAAAAATGAGCATTGACAACCAACTGTCCATCAATCGCAATATTGTGTAAAAGCGTTTGGATTTCCTCTGCAATAATGGCATTGGACGGGGAATTATTGGCTGCTCCTTCGTGTTTTTTCTTTTTCTTGTCGAGTTCCCGTTGTTGAGGAGCTTGTAGCGGAATCGTGATGACTTGATTATAAATAATCGTTTCGTAATCTTCCAATTCATTGATGAAAGTAAAATTATCAACTGCCGTTTCTGATGCTGCTCCGTTTCCGCCTAAAACGGAAAAAGGTTCTATTTCAGAGGGCAAATCTATGTTTTCCACATCGACATAAGAAATATTTTTAACGAAACGGTTTCCGATTTGTAAATATTCGTTGGTGCTTTTGATATTGTCGAAAACCGGTTTTTCGGAAAATTGCATCGACAATGCTCCGGAAATGTAATATTCAAAATCTTTTTCAAATAAAAACTGCGGTTCGCAATCGCTTTGTTTCAGAAGCATAAAGACTTTTTGGCATTTGTCCCGAAGTTCTTTGTAACTTTTTTCGCTAAAATTGTAAGGCTTATTTTTCTTTTTCAGTTTATCATCAATAATATCCGTGAAAAGCAAAATGGTTTCAATGGTTTTAAACATTCTGCCGTCAAAATGTTCGGAATATTTTTGTTGTAAAAATTGATTTGATGGTTCTGCGGAATATTTCTTTTTTGAAAAAATATCGAGTTTCTGGACAATTCTTCCTTCTCCGATAATGGAAACGACTTGGTTTAAAACCGTATGAAAATTCAAATAATTATCAGGGTCTGCGGAATATTGTTCAACTACATTTTTAATTCTTATTCCAATAATGGGATTTCCGTATTGTCCGAAAAGAACATCAAAATCCCAACCGAAATCTTTACCAAAATCGTATCCGATGAAGGGAATGTCAAATGCTTGTTTCTTTGTTGTTGCCATTTTTGAGTAGTTTTTTGTTGTCTAATTTTTTAGGAAAAATTAAAATTTGGTCGAAGTTTTTGGTTTTGTCGTACAATCCGTGTTTGTCTTGCCTTTTGAAAATGAGGTAAACGCCTCCTGCGGTTATGGCAAGTCCGAGCAATGAACCCAGCAATCCGAATTTGGATAAAACGAGTGCGGAAACGATTCCTGCACCGATGACACCGACTGCGTAAATGATGTATTTGCCTTTCAATCCGAAGAAAACAAGGGGTTTTTTAAGCCCCTTGTAAAGATAAAATCCCATTTTAGGCAAAGAATGCTGTTACAAATTCCGGAACTACGATTAGGAAAATCATCGCTCCTCCGTAACCGAGGATTTCTTTGTTGACATCTTGGTCGCCGTTCGTCCATTTGTTGTAAACCCGCAATCCTCCGATAAATCCTACCAATCCACCGACTGCTTTTAGGATTAATTTTATCGGATCCCAATAATCCCGAATATCACTCGCTGCATTCGAGATTGCGGTTGCTCCGCCTTGTGCAAATGCAGGTGTTGTTGCAAGTAGCAAAATTGCCATTGTTAAGAGATTTCTCTTTGTCATCATTCGTGTTTTTAATTTCATTGTAAAAAATAATTTAGGTTAAAAAAAATATTGATAAATAAATGTTGTTCAATAGGTTAAACAATAGAATGGTAAACTTTGTGACCTTCGAGATTGGCGACCATTTTCACGCTGGTTTCCGCTAAATTCAAAAAGTTTTTCCATTGGTTTTCCTTTTTGACGATTGTTTTTCTCTTGGAATGTTCTTTGTCAGAGGGATTTTCGGTTTCTTTTTTTTCTTCTTTTTCAGAATTGTTTTGAGTCGGAAATATTTCGTCAATGTCTTGTTCTGCTTCAAATCTTCTTCTTAATTCGTCCAAACTTGGATTTTCTTCAAAAGATTTTGGATTTTGGGCAGGATTAATCTCTTTTTTTAGATAAGATTTTGGCGTTTTGATGTTTTCCACATCTTCGATTCCGACTTGAACAGACGGCTGATTGTCCGATTTTGAAATATCTGCAAGGGAAAATTCTTCCGTAATATCAACTTCCGAAATTTTTTCTTTTTTCATAAAAAGGTCGTAAACGATATTTCCGGCGTAATACAGAAAATAGGCGGCTAAAAGGATGAATGAGTATTTTATCATAATTGGGTTGTTGGCTTTTGGCTAATAACTAATGGCTAATAGCAAGTAGCTTTTAAATTGTTATTTTTAATTCTTTGTTGATGTATTCTATGATTTCATTGAATGGATTTTTCACGGCATTTTTTTGTTCGTAATTCAGTTTTCGGGTGTCGATGGATTGCAGAATATTTCTTTTGAATACGGGATTTTCCAGCAACAAACCGTATTTTGAAAGTTCTTTGTCCATTTCCGATTGGTTGCGGTATTTGTAACTTTTGTCGTATTTGGAGCGGATAAAAATCCGTTCTGCCTGACTTTCCAACAAACCGAGCAGATTTTTAAAAACCAATGTCGATTTCACAGAAACATCGGAATATTCAAACGGAATGATGATAAAATCGCTGTAAATCAGTAAATCGCTGTATTTCTGGTCGAGCGTTCCGGCTAAATCGAAGAGATAAATTTCTTCGCTTTCTTTCAGTTCGATAATGTTTTCCAAATCAGCCAAAGGTTGGTCTTCATCATCGTCGCCAATGACTTCTACATCGTAGATTTTCGGCAATTCCGATTCTTCGTCTTCTTTCCATTTGTTGTAAAATGATTTTTGAAAATCAAAATCAAAAACCTTGATTTTTCTTGATGAAATCTCGGTCAAATAATTGGCGAATGCGATGGCAAGAGTGGTTTTTCCGGCTCCGCCTTTTTGGGTTGCGAATGTGATAATCATTTTTTTCTTTTTCTTCTCTTTTTAAATTCGTTTTCGGCAGGGTCTTTTCCCGAACCTGATGATTTGCTGAACTCGAAAATCAAGTCGCTGATGCTTTTTTGAAGTTCTTTTGAAAGTGTTTTATTTTCATTTTCTGATGTTTTTGTTGAAGTCGGATTCAAAAATTTTTGATATTCTTTTTCTCCGATTAATCCTTCCAATTCGCCTACATAATGCAGTTTTGAATGAATGGCGTAATATTTTCCGTTTTCCGATTTTATCAGTTCGACATCATTTTTATTTTGGGTTTTCAGATATTCTTTTACCTCATTTTTTATGGAAGTGAACGTTTCTTTGTCCTTCAATTTTTTATTCTCAAAAAGCATAAAATCTCTTATTTCGTTTTCAGGATTTTTTCGCTTTAAATGCTGTATTAATGCTTGTTTTGAAGTTTCATCGGTAATGTTGAAATCCTTCAAACTTTCAAATGTTTTTTTGTCCATTTTTTCATTCGTGAACTCAAACAAATCATTCATTTTCATAATTTCACTACCTTTGAAAATACTTTGCGTTTTGTGGTCAATCACGGAATATCCGAATGGTTTTTGTCCGTCTTTGTGATGAAAAACCACATCAATCCCGAAAATATCTCTCAACTTTTTTTGAAGTTCGCTTTCAAATTCAATTTTGGGTTTCCAATCGTTTTTATGTTTTTCTTCGGGAAGCATTTTTTCCAAATGTCTTCGGTCTTCCACTTTGAAAACCTTATCCGAACAGATATTTTTGTATTTGCTCAAAATCGCTTTGAGTTGTTTTGCCCTGTTTTCGTTTTTCCGATTTTCAAAGACTATTTGATTTTCAAAAAATGTCCGCTGAAACACTCCGTTTTTTAAAATGGTTAATGCTCTTTCATCATTTGTGTTTTCGCTTAGCTTATAACCATTTCTCGCAAGCAGAGTTTCTAACTGTTTCAGCGAACCAAATTTGTATTTCAAAAGTTCGTCAATACGTTTTCCGTTATCAATGCCGAATTTTTTTTCCAAAACATTACTCAATGCTTTCTGGGCTTTGAGTTTTTCGTAACTGTCATTGATTTTTTTGCCCGATTTTTTATCTACTCTTGTCGAAACGATATGGACGTGATTATTTTCGGTGTCATTATGAAAAACCACGATGAATGGCTGGTTTCCGTATTTCATTTCCTGCATAAAATCCTCTGCAATTTTTGCGAGTTCTTCTTTGGAATGCTCCCGAAATTTTGTAGAAATCACAGCGTGGAATTGCGGTTTTTTCACTTTTTCGTTTTTGGAAACGGATTTTAAATAATCCCGAACTTCCTGCTGATGGCTGTTTTCATTAATGAAAGATGGAAAATTTTTCATCATCAGTAATTCGCCTGTTCCTTTTTCCACCTTCTTGTCGTTGTACTGAACGCCGTGAAATTCCGAACTTGCCGAACCTAAAATTTTAACAATCATCAGCGATTAAGGAATAGATTTTTACAAAAATTTCGTTTTGTTTTTCTTTCAGTTTCGTGATGGTTTTCAAGTAATTTTGAAACTCGTCAAATTCGGTTTTGCTGATGAATTTCTGACCGTTTACGAATTTTGCCAACTGATTGATATTGGTTTCGATTTTTATGAAAATGTTGTCTTGTTTTTCAATGATCGCTAATACTTTTCTCCTTTCGTCGTCCTGTATTCTGTTCTCGACAGAATCGGTAATTAAACTCGTCAAAGAGATATTTTTTTCCGAGCAGATTGCTTTCCAGTTTTCTTTTCGGGATTTTTGAACTCGTATGAGAATCAGGTCTTCTTTTCCATCGTTTTGCATTTTTTAATTTAAGTTTGTCTTTATCTAAATTTAATTTGGACTGAAAATGAACGGTGTAATTGCCAGAATACCAACAACAATCGAACTTGCGATTTTTACTTTTTTCACTTCCCTGATTTGCTTTTTATTGATAGAGATTGTGTCTCCTTTTCTTGAAATTCCTGCCACGCTTTTATCATCAACCGACATTATTTTTATGTTATGAATTTTTGCATCGTAATCCTGTATCTCATACCATTGATTCAGTTTCAGAGCATCATCTTTTAACGGTTTTCCGGGGTTGGCAATAATGGCTTTGCAAGACGAAAGCGAAATACAAAGAATCAGTAAGAAAAATTTAAAGTAGTTTTGCATTGTCTGGTTTTATTCTGTTTATTTTATTCTGAATAAGTTGTCTCTTTTCTGAACTAATTTTAAGGAGTTACCCAACTTGTAATGCCGTTCACGCTTTTTAGGATATAAGTTCCCGAAGAAGGTGGCTGTGGAATATTTGTGAAAGTTTGCACTGCTATCTCGCCACTTGAAGGGTTTTGAAGTAAGACATTGGTATAAGTGCTATCAGCCGTAGATATGTTGGACGGGTTAATCTGAAATCTTCCATTCACTCTCAGCCATCGTTCTGAAAAATCTCCATAAATCAGAGTGTTTGTTCCTACCGAAGAATTCGGAAGATTACCCGAAGAATCAAAGGCGTGATTGTGAATCATCAATTTGTTGCTATCGCTAAAAGCCTGCGAATATAATTCTGAACTTGCAACCCAGTTTCCAATGATGACATTGTTTTTTCCCGACATTCTTACACCTGCCGACCTTCCAATTACGATATTTCCGAAAGGTTGGTTTGCCAAGCGTAAAGCATTACTGCCAATTGCTGTATTGTAAGACACTTTTTCTGTGCCGATACCCTCAGACATTGCTTGTTGACCTATTGCTGTATTTTGTTCCCCAATCCAATTAGAATTTAGAGATGAAAATCCGAACGCAACACTATAATCTCCTTTGAAAAGACTACCAACATTAAAGCCTACTCCGGTATTATATTCATTTTCCACAGTTCCAACTGTTCCGGTAGAATTTTTGAAAGCGTTATTTCCAATGGCAACAGTTCCGTTTCCGGAAGTTAAATTTTGAAGAGCATTTAGCCCGATTCCAAGATTATTTTTTCC
>JASGDB010000153.1:0-8429 GCA_049841315.1 Bergeyella sp.
GATGTAAGTGATTTACATGCGGTGTTGAATGAAAATAATGAGTTGGTAATTGTATCTGCAAATGTTTGTGATGAAAAACATTATACCGGAGATATAAGGAGAATGGCAGATAAAAATTTATGGGCAGTTTTTAGTGATTCAACAATATTTAATGAAAGAATGTATGGCGGAGTTCAGCAGTGTGTTGATGAAGGAATTTATAGTAAGCATCAGATAGATAAAGTAGATGTTCAAATTGACCATTATATATGGGTAAAACTGAATATAAAAAATTTAGAGTTTAAGTTTTAATTTTTTTCTTTCTGCAACCACATAGAATGAAAGCAACTGAATTTGATAAATATCTTTAACGACTAATATAGCTTACAATGCGATGCAGTAATTTTTCCAGTTCCTCTTTTGCAATTTTTTCATCGGATTCTAATATGCGCTGTTTTCCTGTTCCGGAAATGTTCTCGGCAAGTTTATGGGCAAGTTTGGTAGAGGCTGATTTATTGTTTGGGTACATTGCTCTTGCCAGTTCTGCACGATTGATGATAGGGTTTTCTTCTAAAAATTCTTTCAATGTCATGTTGCAAATATAGAAAAAAATATACATTAATAGTTGCATATATACAATAAAAATTGTATATTTGTGGTATCAAAAAATCAGTTATGAAATTATTAGCAAAAAAAAGAGATTGAAGTTCAGTTAGTTAGAGAATATTCGCTCGGTCACGTTGAACAACTTGGTAATCACAAAGCAACTTTAGAATTATTTCAAGTATCAGATGAAAACTACTTTGTAGAATGGGATATTCCCTCTGCAGATGAATATACAGAAATTGGGATTTTCTGTTATGAGGAAGAAAAAGTTCTTTCAGATTATGACGGTGTATTTTCGTTACCTCAGGAAGTGATTGAGTTTTTGGAAGAAAATGGATTTAACTGTGAATATGCAAAATAATTGAGCTATGAAACACTACGGCAAATATTTACCATGGGCTGGAAATCCGGTAAAATATCAATCAGATGAAATTGAAAATCTTTTACTGAAAAAACAAAGATTAGAAAGAGAGCTAAACGAACTGAACTATTTGATTAGAAATAAAGAATCTGAGTTTTCAGAACTTATTTCTGCGGACTGGTCTTCAGAGGAAATTCAGGAAGCAAAAGATAAAGCTAACTTACAAAATACAGAATCATGAAAATAGGATTATCATTCAATCAGTTAATGGATGTCAAAAGTGAAATCCGTGAGGAATTAAAAGACAATTCAGCTTTTAATTGTGGAGATTTCGACAAGGCTTTTCATGCTATTGTTAATAAAACATTAGAAAAGATACAGGTTAATTCAGAATCAATTATGGAACAACTTCAGCAACAGGAAAAGGAAATTTTAAACACTCTTGAGAGAATAGATAGGTTGCATTTTATTCGCGATGATTACAGACCATTAGGAATTATGAAAGGGAGAATGTTTGGTCTAATGGATGTGGCGGAATTAATTGGAGTTGAGACTGAACAATATAAATGGATTGAAAACGTATAATTTTTTCTTTCTGCAATACTAAAAACAATGAAGCTCCGGACGTAGCAAGGTTAAACAAGTTTAATTAAATTAATAAGTTTCTTGTGTAAACATTTTCGGGGACTTTGCTAAGATGTCAAAATGATGTCAAAGTCCGGAGTTTTTCATTAACATAAAAAATTAGTTTATGAACCGCTACTATTTTTATAAACGAAACAATAATATCCGCAAAGACTTGAAAGGTGATGTGATTAGTTTTTCTCTTTCTGCATTATACTCTGAAAAAGGCTTTTCTCAGAGAAATAATAGAGAAGTTTTATCATTTAAGTATTTTGATGAAATTGATGTTACCGTGTCCACCAGAACGAAAGGAATTTATTATGTGAAGTTTGATTCAGGAACTGACGGCTGTCATGGTCATTCAGCCAAAAGCCTAAAGTAGCTTAGGGAAGACAAATTCTCTGATGGATATATTCAGATAAAAGAAAGAGAGTATTTCCGGTTGAGAAAATTAGCTGTCACACTAATATTAAAACACTCTAACTTTTTTACCGGAGTAGCAGAACAGGGTGCAGAAAGAAAATTTTATTATTTTTTGGATGGACATAATTTCTATGATTTGAAACTCTTGTCCTGTACTCATAAGTTCAATATCCAAAATCATGGTGAGAGTACATTAGAGTTCTATAAAGAGAATAATCATAAGCTAAGAGATGTTAGGATAGATGAAGAATACCGTCTTTTTATTTCAAAAGACAAAGAGTATAAAACCAATAAATTCATAGTAGAATCAAAGGACTTTCTTCCTTTCTTTACAAGTTTTGAACACCTTTTGTCAGGTACTTATAAACGTTATACTGAAATTACAGAACATCAGTTTGAAAGGCTAAAGAAAATAGCTAAAAACTTGATTTTTGATAATACGGATTTGGATATTTCAGCTATAATACCAAAACAGGATTACTCAGTAACAATTTTAGACTAATCAAAAAAAATTATAAAAATGGAAAATTTATTGACACTACCGATTGCAGAGCATAAGGAAAAAGCATTGCATAAAGCAAAAGTTCATTGGATTTCTTATGTAAGACCGATTATAGTAGCTTTAATGCTACTGCCTTGGGCATTGCTGGCTTTAGTTACAAAGTATTTTGTAATAGCAGGGTTACTCGGTCTAATTATTTTCAGAGTAGGAATTCTGCCGATTTTAAGAAATTTATCAGTACAAATTTCCCTATCCCGAAATTATCTGACAATTACTACCGGAGTTTTTGGAAAGAAAACTATAGACATTCCTCTGAACAAATTAGAAGGTATAACACTTCATCAAAGTTCTTTTGGAAGAATGTTGAATTATGGAACATTGACGGTGACGACAGGACAAGTTACGACTTCATACAAGATTTCAAATCCTATGGAATTGAGAATTGAAATCATGAAACTTAAAAATTATTAGTAATGAAAAAGTTATTTGATAGGATATATTTTTTCTTTCTGCAACGCTTTAACCGTTCAACGATAATCCCGATGGGCGAAGTTACTAATAGTTGTAAAGGTGATGCATACGGAGTAAAAATGCTTTCATCTATTCACAACAAAGAAAATCTTCCAACTTCTTCCGGATTTATAAAAAATAATGAATTTTATCAACTACCTTTCACTAAGGATGAAGAATATTTTGTCTACCATAAATCTTCTATTGATGAAAATCAGGTTAAAAGACTTCATTATTTTAAGAGAAGAAATCTTTCTTACAAAGAGCTTCTAATTATTGAATTATGCAGTAAGCATGCGATTCTTGTAACAGAAAAAGATTTTTTACCAAATTAAAAATACATGGTAAACCAAATAACTTTTACGCGATTTATTGCAGCGTTTTTGATTGTGTTTTTTCACTTCGGACATCTTCCGACGGAAAATACTGTTGTCAAAAGTTTCATCGGACACTTAAATTTAGGTGTTTCATATTTCTATGTCCTTTCCGGATTCGTAATGATGTTGGCTTATAGCAATTATCAAAGAATTAATCCGAAAGACTATTTTGTTAATCGTATTGCTCGGATTTATCCGCTCCATATTTTAGCACTGGTTCTGACGATTCTTGTGGGAGTTATGATAAGTATAAATTATTTGGAACACTGCAAATTAGATTTGAAAACATTGCTGTTTCAGGTTCTGCTTGTTCAGGCATGGATTCCTGAATACAGTTTAAGTTTGAATGTTCCGGCATGGTCTATCTCTGTGGAAATGTTTTTTTACTTTCTGTTTCCATTTCTTTTTAATTCAGTGATAAAAAAAATAAAGCCAATTTACCTGTTTGGATTTGTGCTTTTATTTTGGTTGATGTGTCAAATTGGATTTAATCTATACTATTTTTCTGATAGTTACGGCGATGAACGTTTAGACCGTTATTTTCTAAATCACAATCCGTTTTTTCACCTCAATAGTTTTTTAGTTGGTATCGCCGGCGGATTGTTTTATACTTCTAAAGGAAAGTATATGCAGAAAAATTATGATTTGTTAATCGTTTTCATATTTGCTCTTATATGCTCACTGATATTTATTTTCAGAGATTATTTTCTGCATAATGGATTTATGGCAATTCCATTTGTGATGCTGATTCTATTTCTAAGCATGAATACAGGATTCATCACAAAAATATTTAGCAGTCCTACCGCGATATATTTAGGAGAAATCAGCTTTGCTGTTTATCTTCTTCAAAGTCCGGTTTATCAACTTGTAAGAAAAATTTTGAGTGTTTTAAATATTGATATTCCTTATTTGGTATTCTTCACCGGTTTAGCGGTATTGTTGGTTCTGTCACATCTAACCTATAAATATTTTGAAACACCATTAAGAGTAAAAATTAAAAATCTCTATTCAAAGAAAGCTAAAGAAAATAATCTCCTCCCTGTAATGAGTTATTACATTGTGTTCATTGTAATTTCAATTTCGATATTCTACAGAAGCATAAAGGAAAATAACTATTTGAGTTCAGCTTTATTCATTTTCTTTTTACTGTGGAATTTGTATGTATTATTTATGATTATTGGAAAGAATTATTTGCAGAAAAAAAGAGTAGATAACACTTAATCTCTAAACGTTTTTTAAGATGTAAGAAGTAACAAAATAAAGGGATAGAAGGATAATGACTACAGTAAAGGTTAATTGCTTTTTATTTTCTCGAACTTGAGGAAATTTAATGAGATTATGTAAATTGATTGCTCCGGCAATAATCCAAAGAATAAAGAATAAAGTATCTAACATGGTTTTTAAAAAATAACAAATAAAATAGCAAACAAAATAACAAAAATTTAAACAAAATGAAAAATCTATTTTTAGCAGGAGTATTTTTTCTTTCTGCAACAAGCGGATTCTCCGCTCAGACCGCTGTAACATCAATACAGAACAATCATTCCGAATTGTTGGTTAATGATTCAATTTCGATTAAAAAAGGCGGAGAGCTTCAGGTCTATTTACCTGCCGGAAAGGACTTCTTTTTTGTAAAACAGAAAAAGTCCGGACTCAATGCAAAGTTACTCGGTAAGGTTGCCGATGTCGTAGGAACTGGAGCAACTGCTGTCGGAGTTGGAACAGGAAACATTAAAGTATTATCCGATGCTTTTAAAGTTGCCAATACAGCAAATGCTGTCCGTTATGGAGCTGATGCCCTTGAAAAGATTAATGACCTGCCAATTTCCAACGATGCAAAAAAAATTGCCGGAAAGAAATTGGTAGTTGAGGATTGGGAATTTACCGAAGACGGCTATATCATTACCGCAAAACTGGATAAAAAGAAGTATGAAATTTATCTTCAGGAGGCGGTTATGTCTGGTGAAGTGAAATTATAAAAATTAGTTATGAGAAATATAAGATTTGAATTATCACCAACCTCCAACCTCCCTGATTATATAAGCAAAACTGCACTTGATTATTGGTTTCCAAAAAGAAATTTAGAAAGTTTGATTATGGATATATTTAAAGACGTAGAATTTAATAAAGGGGATATGTTTGATTTCAGGGAACTAAATACTATTCATTTTAATAATATTTGTGGTGAATATCCTTTTGTAAGAGATATTTCAGTTGATTTTGAAGACATTTTAATTGTAAAAAGGAAAACCTATTCAGTTAAAAACTATCCTCCTGATGCCGGGCACACCAAAATTCTTACTTACGAATTAGATTTTTTAAACTATTAAACTTTTACCTATGCAAAGTATTGACAATTCTCAAAAAGAAATGAAGTTAAACCTATTTGAAAAATACCTGATGGAATTCACTCTTTTGGGGCAACGTATAATTAATACCCCTATAAATTATTTCTTACTAAGAAGAAAAAAAGAATATTCCAACATTAATTTTATTTTCAAAAAATATAGGTTATGGGGAAACCCTCAATTGGTTAATATAATTAAAGTTGACCACCTTTTAAAAGCAGAAGCAATATCTCCTGAATTGGCTGAAAATTATTATTGAAACATATTTGAAATATTTACGTATTTCAAGAGCAACTGCATCCATGAGAGCACATTTGACTTATGGTGAACCTAACATACTTTATTAAATGAAAATCCTAAACGCATATCATCTAAAAATCATTGCACTGGTTACAATGATAGTTGACCATTTGGGTATGATGTTCTTTCCGGATGTGTTGGTTCTGCGGTTCATTGGTAGAGTGGCATTTGTACTATATGCGTTTATGTTAGTTGAAGGATTTTTTCATTCAAAAGACATTGGAAAGTATATAAGGAGAGTTTTTATTTGGGCGGTTCTGTCAGAAATTCCCTTTGATTTGGCAATGGAGCAGACATCGTTTTATCCGGGAAAGCAAAATATATTTTTTACTTTGTTGATTGGTCTTGTAGGAATGTATTTTATAAATAAAGAAAAGGGTAATGGTTTTAAATTAATTTTTACTTCTGCATCGCTACTTCTTGCTTTCCTGCTCAAAGTGGATTATTCGTGGTACGGAGTAGCATTAACCTTTACGTTCTATTATCTCCGGAATCGCAGACCGTATGATTTTATAGTTGCTGAAGCTTTGAGCATGATTGCTTCTGTAAAAGTTTTTGTGCTTCAATTCTTCGCTTTTCTCGGATTTATTCCGATTGCTATGTACAATGGTAAGCCGGGGCGGAGAATCGGAACAATATATTACTCGTTTTATGCTGTGCATTTGCTTATGTTTGCAGTCGTAAAGCATTTTTTAAAAAATTAAAATTTCAAAAATAGTTACTATGAATCAAATTCAAAATACACTCATATCGTTTGTGGAGAATGATTACTATTATTATACGCTCTACATTATTACTTTAACAGTTTTAATTTTACATTTTTATTTACTTTCAATAAGAAAGAAAATTAATAACACATCAACTGAATCCGAAAAAGGAATTCTAAGAAATAAAATCCGACCAGTTATTTCTGTTTTTTTAGTTTGCGTTTTACTAATAATTTTTATGGCTATTCTATTTTTATTTATTCAATCCATTAAAGTTGTCAGTTGAATTTAAAATCTTAATTAATAGTCTTTAATCTTTAAACTATCACTATGCGAATAATTATAATAGAGGATACGGTTTACAAAGTCTCTGAAAAAGAGTATAAAAAAATCCTTGAAGTCCAAAAAGAAGCAGATAATCTTCCTTTCGGCGGAGATTTGCATATGGATGAATATTTATATTCTAATAAAGACAAATATAAAGAAATAGGAGTAGTCGATTTTGATTTTCGTCTTTAAATAATTGTATCTTTGAAACAGAAAAATCAAAGTGAAATATGGATGATTTGATTAAACAGTATGAAGAACTGCGAGGCGACTACAATAAAATAATTGTAGATGCTTTTGCTCCGGAAGATTTTTCTGATTACATAGAAGACCTTTTCACAGCTCATAGTTGTGCTATTGAGGGAAATTCATTTTCTGTCAATGAAACGAGAGAATTAAGAGAGAAAGGATTGGATTTAAAAATATACAATAAATCTCTTTTTGAGGCTTTTGAAATTTTAGACCATTTTAAGGCTTATGAAAAGGCAATGAGCAATTTGAATCAACCTTTAACAGAGGATTTTCTCAAAGAATTGCATTTTATCCTAACAGAGCATACTATTGGATATCGAACTAAAGGAAAGCCGGGAGAGTATACAGAAACGGATATGGGAGCAGGAGATACTCTTTTTGGTGACCACGAAAGAAATATTAAACTTGTTCCAAATCTTTTAGAACAGACACAAAAGGTTTTAGATAAAAAAGCAGAGCATCCAATGGTTGTGAGTGCAAAATTTCATAAATTTTTTATCTATCTTCATCCGTTTAGGGACGGTAATGGCAGACTTGGAAGATTGCTTTCAAATTTCATTCTTGCAAAAGAAAATCATCCGTTACTGATAATTCCCAAAGATAAAAAGGAGAATTATATTGAAGCTCTGAAAGCATCAGACAAACACCGTGATTTAACCCCGATTGTTAGTTTCTTTTTTAATACAGCAATTGAAAGAATGAAATCTGAAATAGCGCAAAAGAAAAATTTAACCGAAAATTTTTTTTTGAAATTGAAGGATGAAAATCCTGATACCGGATATAAAAGAAAACGTTAAAATTATCCATTATTTATTTCGACACTTCCCAAATTAATGATGAAACCAAATTAAAAATGGAAAATAATCTCAAAAAAAATCAGATGAAAAGAGTTTTTTTACTTATAAAACATTGGAGGCTGATAAAAAAGATTCATATTGTGAACCTTAATAGACCAACTAATTCTATAAGAATTTCTCCAAATGATTTATCGCAGTCCGAAAAATTTAAGTTAGTGGGTTCTTCGACAAAAACTGTGGATTTTAAAATTAACATTTATCTATAAATTCTCAATTCCTGTTCTTTTGTCTTGAAACAAAAGAACCAAAAGTTCAA
>JASGDB010000154.1:0-4337 GCA_049841315.1 Bergeyella sp.
CGTTGCACAATATGCCGATGTTACTTTCACATAAACCGTTGTATCAGCAGAATAACTCCAAACATCGGGAAGCGGTGTTCCTGTCATTGCCGGATTTGTGTAATACGTTACCGTGTATAAACTGCTGTCGTAATTCGGAATGATTATCGGCGTTACATCTGTTGAGAATGTAATATCTATTTTTCCGTCCAAATCGTCATCGCAATGCGTTGCAACGTATGCCGAAGTTATAAGATTTGCTTTTGGAGAACCGATAACTTCAACATTTTGTGTGTAATCACAACCGTCAGAAGAGGTTAAAATCACAAAATATTTACCCGGCGGAACGGTAATGGTTTGCGAAGTTCCAATAACCGTATTCGGGTCGGTTTCGTTATACCATTTGAATCCCGTGTGAGCCGTTCCTGCATCAAGCGTAATGGTCGAATCCTCGCATATCGGATAAGAAGGTTGCAATGTTTCGCTTTTGAATCCTTCTGTGAATTTCAGCCTCACTTCTCCGATATTCGGGCAATAGGGGCCGACAAAACGCAAGTAATAAACAGATTCCGCCTCTGATAACTCGACAACTGATGACGGGAGTTCATTCTGAGCATTCTGGGCATCGGACAAATTTTTATAATAATGCACGGTGTAATCTGCGGTAACAGAAGGCCAGAAATACTGACGATAATCTTTCAAATCAACAGTCTCCGAACCGCTGTAATCTTCATCGCAGATTGTGTCGCTGTAAACCGTTGTCAGCAAAGGAAATTTGCCCCCGATTTTAAAATCGATTTGTCCCGTAAGCGTTGCACAATACACCGATGTTACTTTCACATAAACTGTTGTATCAGCAGAATAACTCCAAACATCGGGAAGCGGTGTTCCCGTCATTGCCGGGTTTGTGTAATACGTTACCGTGTATAAACTGCTGTCGTAATTCGGAATGATTATCGGCGTTACATCTGTTGAGAATGTAATATCTATTTTTCCGTCCAAATCATCATCGCAATGCATTGCCGTATATGCGGAAGTTGTAAGTTGTGCTTTCGGGGAGCCGACAACTTCTACCTCCTGCTTGTAATCGCACTGGTTTGGCGAAGTCAGGATTACGAAATAGTTACCCGGCGGCACAGTGATAGTCTGCGAAGTTCCAATCACAACAGTCGGATTATTTTCGTTATACCATTTGAATCCCGTGTGAGCCGTTCCTGCATCAAGCGTAGCGGTCGAATCTTCGCAAGTCGTGTAAGAAGGCTCCAATGTTTCGCTTTTGAATCCTCCCATAATCAGCGTGAGATTAACGGTTGCTACATCGGAACAATAATTGGCATTTTTGATGACGTAATAGAATGTTGCGGGCGTTCCCATCGTTAATGTCTGCGATGCAGAAACGGCATTTTGTCCGCTGAGCGCATCAGGCATTGTGCTGTAATAATTCACCGTAAGACTTGTTTCAGATGTAAGCAGAGGAAGATAATCCGCCAAATTTACCGGCTCGGTATTATCCAGTTCTTTATCACAAACGTCTTTGTCCAGAGGATTTTCAAGGAATGGGATTTTGCTCCCGACGGTCAGTGGGATTTCTTTGACGGTAACACAGCCTTCCGAAGAAACCACTCTTATCCAGATGCTTGCCGTTGCGGGTGTAAACACATAATTTCCCGAAATATTGTCCGTGCCGCCGGCATTGGCTTTGGCTTCGGTGTCGTAATATGTTACGGTAAAATTTGCCGGATTTGCCAATACAGATGGTGTAATAGTCGATGGATTTACCACATAATTCCCGTCTATAATGCCGTCTTCCTCATCGCAATGAGCGGTGGTGTAAGCATCCGCATTTACAACCGGGTTGGCTTTGGATTTCAGTTCGATTTTATAAATGTTAAAACAATTTTTAGAATTTTTGACACGGACATACACCGTCGTATCGGCAGACGAAAATTCTGTAAAGTTGCTGATGACATCGGAAGCGGTTTCGTTTTGTGCACCTGCCAATGTGTTGTAATAAACTTTTGTATAAGTGGTATCCGAAGAAACATTGGCGGTGCTGAGGTCATACGTGGCAACGCCTGTGGAAGAACACTCTCTCAATATTGCATCTTGCCCG
This sequence comes from Bergeyella sp., assembly GCA_049841315.1. GTDB lineage: Bacteria > Bacteroidota > Bacteroidia > Flavobacteriales > Weeksellaceae > JASGDB01. The sequence continues at coordinate 2,093 of JASGDB010000154.1, forward strand.
ACAATCTGGTTTATGGTAATGGTTGCCTTCGCATCTTCACAATCCGGAATGGTAGCGGCTCCACAAAAAGAGTATCGGAAAGTATCGGTTCCGGAAGCACCTGCATTGGCGGTATAAGTTATCGTTCCGTCTGCATTGACAACGGCAGTTCCTTTGGCAGGTTGCGTTTCAATTTTAACGGTTGCAGGGTTGACCGTTTGTGAACTTAGTTCAAAGCTCGGTGTAATGGTAAAGGTAGAACAAACATCAGGATAATCGGTATTGGTATAATCTACGCAATTTTGAAACTTGAAATCTGCGGTCTGGATTCCGTCGCAAGAACCGGCTTTGACTTTCACGGCATAGTAACCGGCTTGTGTCGGTTCGTAATAATACAGGTTGTTAGTTCCCGGCGCGTTGGAATAAGTCCCGTCCGTATTTTTTATCAGCCATTGGTAAGAATCGAATCCTTCCGTTACTTCGAGCCTGACACCGGGAAGGCACTCTCCCAACGTTTTCGTAATCAGCGGTGTGGAAGAAAATCCTGCAAAATAGCCGCCGTAACCTACATTGTCATCTCCTGCCGAAAGACCTGCTGTTACGGCTTTACTCGACACAATCGTTTGATTTCCCGTAACATTTGGAATAGAGTAGGTTACCCATTGGCTGTTTCCTGTGAGAGAAAAAGGGCCGTAAGTCGCAGCCGGAGTTGCGCCATTTACCGTTACTGTTGCTCCTTTTTCTGTAATGATATTGAGTTTGGTTGTATAAGTAGATGACGATGAAATCTGGTTTATAAGCCCTATTTCATCAATTTTTTTCGGGAGATAACAGTTGAGCGGAGGAATATAATTATAGCCTCCCGATGAATAAGGCGCACTGGTGCTGGAAGACCCTGCCATAAGCTGGAATACATAGACATTTTCACTTGTCTTGATGTGCATATTGTAATGGCTGCTCCCCTGATTGATGTAGTAGGGCGATAGAACTTGAAAATAACCGCCTGCATTGGAGATTGTTGCAAGATAAGTTCCGTTCACGGTTATCGTAGTATTGGGCTTGGTCGCAACAATGTACGCCCGCTCCATTCCGTAGCTTGGGTCGCCATTACCTTTTACGAGTGCAAACTCATTTCCCAATTTATCGGTAGGAACACTTTGGTCCATTAATATATCAGAATTTGATACACTGGAAGCATATTGTCCGTTAAAATTACCGTTGGTAACGGATATCGCCTTGTCAGAAACTATTTTTGCCCCGATAAAACCCGTCCTGTTGTTGGAGTTGCCTCCTGTTCCGTCGATGATATAGGATTGCCCTTTGTTTAGGTTTACCGTAAAACTCGTAGTACCGGTAGAGCCATTAGAAAAAACAACGGAAGAGCTGTAACCACTTACCGTAACCGTAGTATTATTCTCGGTTGCAATAATGCTGGTCATAAAAGTATGAACACTGGAACTTGAATTATAAACAAGGGGAGCGGGCGCTGCATAGAATTCTGTTCCCAGCCCGGCTTGTCCTTTTGAGGTAATTATTTCTGCGTGAGTGTTACTACCCAATCTCAGATTGGCAAAAAACGGATAATCTGCTTTGAGGTGAAGTCCTTTTGTAGAAGTGGTAAACAAATCGCTTTGTGTGGTGGTAATGATGTAGCTTGAGGTTACAGCATACACACCGGGACTGCCTTTGCTTATCGTAACGGTTCCGATGAGCGTTTCATTGTTGTAAATATAAACCGGAAAAGCGGTCGTCTGATTGGTAGATAAATACAAAGTCGGTGTAGTCGTCTGTGTATTTCTATTCATCATCGGCGCAAACCAGTGTTCCCTGTCTAATTGAGAAAAAGTATGAATGTATCCTGAAAGTAAAAATAAAACGAGTAATAATTTTTTCATTTGAAAGTGTATAACTTTACAAATGTAACATTTTATTTCAAAAAATATTGTGAAATAGCTAAGAGCCTGTGATAATTTTACCGAAATTTATTTTTATGGCTCATAAAGAATGTCTTTGCTAAATTCTGATGCTCTTTTGAGCGTATTTTTCACATCCTATTTTCGATTTATCCCGATAAATATTCAAACACGAAGCAAAAAATTCATCTCAAAACAGCTATAAAATTTTTCGCAATAAAATTTAAGGTTCTTCGACAAAAACTGTGGATTTTAAAATTAACATTTATCTATAAATTCTCAATTCCTGTTCTTTTGTCTTGAAACAAAAGAACCAAAAGTTCAAGACTTGGAAACTCGGCTAAAATTTTAAA
>JASGDB010000155.1:0-8322 GCA_049841315.1 Bergeyella sp.
TGTCCCGCCCTCGAACAGTGGAAATTTTTTAACGAAAATTCTTTAAAATTTTTAACGCCTCCGTTTCCGATGTCATTTTAAAATAATATGGATATTTTTTTTCCATACAAAATGGCGAAGAGCCAAAAAATTAAAAAACCACAGTTTTTCTCATTGAGCTTTACCCAATGCTATTGATTTCGCCACTTCGTGGCTTTTTTTATTTACGCTTCACAGCTTGAGCAAGTTACAAAATTCACCATCAGTTCTTTGGAAACAGATGAGCTTCTTTGGTAATACAACGTTTTCACGCCTTTTTTCCACGCTTCGATGTAGAGATAATTCACGTCTTTCACCGGCATTGTGGACGGAATCTGCAAATTCAAACTTTGAGCCTGGTCGATATATTGCTGTCTTTGTGCGGCTTGTGAAATAATTTCCATCGGGGAAATTTCACGGAATGTTTTGAACACCGCTTTTTCGTCTTCGGTTAATTCCGCCAAATGCTGCACGGAACCGTGATTCAGCATAATGGTTCTCCACGTTTCTTCGTTGTCCAGGCCTTTTTCTTGAAGTAAAGTTGCCAAATATTTGTTTTTACGCATAAAGTTTCCTTTCGCCAAACCTGCTTTGTAATAATTGGAAGCAAAAGGCTCGATTCCCGGAGAAGTCTGCCCTAAAATCGCGGAACTGGAAGTAGTCGGAGCGATTGCCATTACCGTTGTGTTACGCATTCCGTAGCCTTTCAGCATTTCCGGTTCGCCGTAAATATTGGCAAGTTCTCTGGAAGCCGCTTCCGCCTGTTCTTTGATATGACGGAACGCTCTCGCATTGAACTGTGTTGCCTGAAAACTTTCAAACGGAATCATATTTTTTTGAAGATAAGAATGATAGCCCAAAGCTCCCAAACCTAACGCTCTGTGACGCATTGCGAAATTTCTCGCACCTTGCAGATAATAATTTCCTTCGGTTTTTTCAATGAATTCGGAAAGAACGGCATCAAGGAAATAAATGGCAAGTTTTACGGCATTCGTGTCTTTCCATTCATCAAATAATTCCAGATTCATTGAAGAAAGACAGCAGATAAACGATTCATCTGTTGTGGAAGGAAGCATAATTTCGGAACAAAGATTACTCGCATTCACGGTTAATCCTGCATCTTTATAAACCTGCGGTTTGTTTCTGTTCACATTATCGGTAAAGAAAATGTACGGAAGACCTTTCTGCTGGCGGCTTTCCAGAACTCTTGCCCAGATTTTCCGTTTTTCCATATCGCCGTCAATCATATCCTGCATCCAATAATCCGGAACACAAACACCTGTAAACAAGTTCTGAATCGGGCTTCCAATATCTTTAATGGACAAAAATTCTTCAATATCGCCGTGGTCGATGTCAAGATATGCCGCAAAAGCTCCTCTACGAACACCGCCTTGCGAAACAACGTCCATAGAAGTATCGAATAATTTCATAAAGGAAACCGCTCCGGAAGATTTTCCGTTGTCGGTAACGGCAGTTCCGCGATTTCTCAATTCGCCGAAATATCCGGAAGTTCCGCCTCCGATTTTGGTCTGCATAATGACTTCTCCCATTTTGTGGGTAATGCCTTCGATGCTGTCCGGAACGTGAACGTTGAAACAGGAAATCGGCAGTCCTCGCTGCGTTCCCATATTTGCCCAAACCGGAGATGAAAAACTAATCCACCCTTTTACAATCATTTCTTTGAAAGCGGGCTGCAGTTCGGGTTTGTATAATCTTTTTGCGGCTGCGGTGGTAATTCTGTCGATGGCACCTTCCACGGTTTCGCCTTTCAGCAGATAACCTCTGTTCAGCATTTGTTCGGATTCTTCGTTCAGCCACCAGATATTTAGTTGTTCTTCCATCATTTCTTTTGTTTAATGTTCAAGGTTTAAAGTTTCAGGTTTAAAGTTTCAGGTTTGACCACCCCGTCAAAATTTTCTTTTTGAAAATTTTGCCACCCCTCCAAAGGAGGGGAATTTTGTATCTCTAATACTATTCTTTTTGACGCTCGCTTCGCTCGCGTTTTTAATGATTATTTTTTGAGAGATTTCAAATTTTTTGTGGAAATAGTTTGTTGTTCAATTTCTTTCAATAATTTTTTATCTCCAGTCCATAATTTTGCATTCAGTTCTATGCTCAATGCGATAAATGGAGTGTCATTTTCATCTACATTTTGGGTAAGTTTCCACGCTTTTCTCCAACTTTCTTCGCTAATTAATTCTTCCGAAATTACCTTTATTGTATTGAGAACTTCATTTTTGACGATTTGAATGTCTTTTGGCGAAAGTTTGGAATACTTTTCAATTTTTTCTGAGTATCGGTCTAATTCTACAACCAATAATTCCGGAGCATAAAACTCAAACTCATCATCAAAATTCATCAAGATTTCTCCTACATTGGATTTCGGATTGAGCAATGCACTAAAAATAATATTGGCATCAACCACCAAAATCATTTAATGTACTTTTTTTTATTTTCTTTCCACCAGTTTTCTTTCAGTTCTTCGGCGAGGTTTTCGGCATCTTTTTCGGTTGCTTTACTGTTTTTAACAGCGTTTTTATATTTTAAGAAATTCAAAATTTTTTGAAGACTCAAAATATCAATATCTGAAGGAAGCCGGAAAATAATTTCGTTTGTTGTTCTTTCGATAGTCATTTTTGTAAATTTTTCTAAAATTACGAAATTCTAAATGATGTTTGGATTTTTAACACCCCGTCAAAAATTCTTTGAATTTTTGCCACCCCTCTTTTTAAGAGGGGAATTTTACATCTCTAATACTATTCTTTTTGACGCTCGCTTCGCTCGCGTTGTAAACTTCCTTCGTCCACCTGCATTAAAACAAATCGTTCGCTGTAATACTCTTATCGTGTTTCGTGTAATCTACCGGGCGTTTTGCAAAGAAATCGTCGAGAGAATTGGCGAAAACTTCTTCCTCGAACCAAATCATCGGGCGGTATTGTGCCGGAGTTACGTTGTAGCGGGTTTTCATATTGATTTTCTTCAAACTGTCATCAACACGGTATTTCATAAAGTTCAGTAAATCTTCTTTTGAGAACACTTCCAGTTCGCCCATTTCAAAAATCCAGTCCAGAATTTCGCCTTCCAGCTCTACGGATTGGTCCACCAAAGTATAAATATCTTCAATATCGGAATCAGTGAGCAAATCCGGCTGTTCTTCGCGGATTTTATTGATGAGATAAATTCCGGCATTGGCGTGAATCTGCTCATCTACGGAAGTCCAAGCAATAATGTTGGAAACGTTTTTCATAAATCCTTTAAATCTCGTAAAGGAAAGAATAATCGCAAATTGCGAAAACAGAGAAACATTTTCTATTAAAATTGAAAACAATAATAAAGAAGAAACGTATTCTTTCGGCGTTGTGGAATTGGCGTGTTTTAAAACATTAGACAAAAAGTCGATACGTTTTTTCACGGCAGGAATTTCTATCACGTTCAGGAACTCCTCATTGTATCCCAAAACTTCCAAAAGGCGGGAATAGGCTTCCGAGTGGCGGAATTCACATTCGGCAAAAGTCGCTCCAAGACCGTTAAATTCCGGCTTCGGAAGATGATTGTAAAGATTTCCCCAAAAGGTTTTCACGGAAACTTCGATTTGGGCAATCGCCAAAAGAGCGTGTTTTACCGCATTTTTTTCGTGCGGAGCCAGTTGAGAATGAAAATCCTGCACATCGGCAGTAAAATCCACTTCGGAATGTACCCAAAAAGATTTGTTGATGGCTTCTACAAATTGCAGAATTTCCGGATATTCAAATGGTTTGTAACTTACTCTTTTGTCAAAAATTCCCATTGTGTTGTTTTTTGTTTTTAGTTAAACTCGGCTTAATGTGGATAAGTGTGGTTATGGAATTAAAATGCTGGTTATTAGCAATTTAATGAAAATATTCTTCACAAATCAAAGATGATTTCACTTCCACTGTCGGAAAACAAAAGTAGAAAATGACGGGCGAATGTGAAAGTGTTAAAAGATAAATGTCTGTCTTTTAGAGGTAAAAGTTTTCCACATTCACACAGAAGTTCCTTTATTAGTACGTTCGGGATTTTCGGAAAAAAAATCAATGGTTTTAGCTCAATTATTAATTAAACATTTAACAAAAAACTCCCTATTTTAAAGACAAGAATATTAAACAAATAATACAAATTCCATAATCGAAGCTAATTTTCAGTGCATCTGCGAAAAACAAAGCTACTCCACATTCCATTCACGGTAAAACTGCTCCAAAAATTTCAACATAAAATTGTGTCTTTCGGAAGCTATTTTTTTGGCTTCGGAAGTATTCATTAAATCTTTCAGTAAGAGCAATTTTTCGTAAAAATGATTAACAGTCGTGCCGTTGGATTTTTTGTATTCTTCTTTGGTCATTTGCAATTTTGGCGGAATATCGGGGTGGTACATGAGATTATTTTTAAAACCTCCGAAATTAAAAGTCCGTGCAATTCCTATCGCCCCGATGGCATCTAAACGGTCGGCATCTTGAACGATTTTCAGCTCAACCGGCAATTCTCCTGTCAGTTCTCCCCTGTTTTTGAACGAAATATTTTTAATGATAAACAAAACCTCATCAACAACCGATTTCGGAAGATTTTCTTTTTCAAGAAATTCACGGGAGATTTTTAATGCCAGATTTTCATCGCCGTCGTGAAATTTCGGGTCGGCAATATCATGAAGCAGAGCGGAAAGTTCCACAACCAATGGATTACCGCCTTCTTTTTCGGCAATTTTCTTCGACAGTTTCCATACTCTTTCTACATGAAACCAATCGTGCCCGGCCTCTGCTCCTTCTAATTTTTCTTTTACGAATTGTATGGTGTTTTGGATTAAAGGAGACATTTTTACTTTTTTACAAAGATAGGAAACCTCGTTTTTCGTAAGAATACGAGATTGAATTCAGCTCACAATTTATTTACTATTCGATGAATTCCGTCTTTTAATAAAGGATTTTAACATGTTGTTTCTTTCTTTAAGGAAGCAAAGACTATGAATAAATTCATATTTGAGCGACAGCTTAATCACCCGAGTAAGCGAATTAATTTTGCCCGCTAAATTTTCAGTCATTAGTCATTATATTTTCTTTAAACGCAAAGATTCTGCCGAAGTATTTGTAAGAAAAAAGTATATTTGAAAGTCTGAATTTATTTAGATGTTTTCAAATTTTCCCTTTGAAATTTTTTCAGTTCTTCCAGACTGTTGAATTTAATCAGCTGATAACCGCTTACGTTAAAATCGACCGGTTTTCCATCCACAGAAGTAACATCTAAATAAATTTCGGCATTTCCTGCAAATGTGCCGTAACCGGTATAGTTGTGATAGTTTCCGTCATTTTCTGTTATAAATTTTACCATTTGGTTGTAATTTCTGTCCCATACAAAAAAAGCAGGATTTCCGGAATTGACTTTAATATCCACTGAAACCAAGTAAAAAAATCCCGGACTTACTTTTGAAACCGTATTATTAAAACTCATATACTGTTCGGTGCTGTTAAAAAGAATTTTTGCACGGTTGGATTTGTCCAGCGTATAGCCGTTTTTTTCCACTGTTGTCTGCATATTGCTGAATGTACCGCTCATCACCGAACTGCTCGAAAAATCTACATCAAAAGCATTTTCGCCTCCCTTTGCCTGTGTTCTTTTACCGAGAATAACGGCTCTTTTTTCCGGGTTTTGAGGGGAAACCTTTAGTGCTGTATCCGCAAGATTAAACCCGTCTTTTACCACAATGTTTTTAGAGGGCTGAATTCCTTGTGTTGTAGAGGGCTGATGAAGATTGATAACATTGGAATTGTTGATTTTAGAAACATTTGCCAATGCTCCTTCCTGATATTCAAAATTTGATGAATAGGAATTTACGGTAATGTTTTTACCTAAAATATTGACATCGCTAACTCTTCCTCCCACAAAAATATAGGTAGAACTGGAGCCGTCAAAAATAAAAGCGGCGGAATCCAACTGTATTTGGGAAACTTTGCTGCCGTTCCAGCTGTCGATATTTATTTTTTTCGCCGCAGCACCGGCTTTTTTCTCATTCCAAACATTTGTAAAAGAGACGGGAACATACGTGTTGTTGCTGTAAAAATAAGTATTAACATCATTTGCCTGAAAAATACAATCCGTGAAACTGATGCCTCCGAAACCGTCCGTAACATTATGAACATACACCGAAACCGTGTTGGAATCGAATTCGCAGGCATAGAAATATTTGTTTCCGGCATGCATGATATCGCCGCCGAATTTATTGTCCAAAGAATAGATTCCGTAATAATTCTGCTGAAAAGCACAGTCGTAAAAATTGCTTCCTATATTCCCGAACGGAAAAAACACCGCTTTTTCAAATCCTTTAAAAAGCACATTTCTAAACACGACATTCGCAGCATATTCATCAGATTTCTGCTTTTTGGAAACGGAATCCTGCCCGAAAGCTACCGCAATTCCTTTCTGCTTATCCGATAAAAACTGAACTTTGCTGATGGTTCCGGCATACGTCCAGTACGGCTGATTGGTTTTATACACCAAAACCGCCTTTGAAATATCTGCGGCTTTAAAAAACGTACTCCCCGAATCTCCCTCTATTTCAATGTGATACGGCACATCTGCATTAAAAAGATAAGTTCCGGCAGGAAAAAACAAAGATTCGCCGTAATTCAGGGCTTTTTGTACAGCTTCCGTGTCGTTTTTGTTTCCGTTTCCCACTGCACCGAACCATTTTACATTAATTTTTCCGTCGTAAAGTCTTTTGTAATATTTTCCGTTTTTTTTGATGTAGATAACGCCGTCCGCTTTATTGTCCGACATTGCGGATTTGTCTTTCCAAACGGAAACCGACTGATACGAAATGCTGTTTCCCGTATATTGGTCTTGCATCTGAATAATATCCTGCGCAGAAAATAATGCGGAAATAATTATAAAATAAAGAGTTGTAAATTTTTTCATTGAATGAATGGTTTTAATTTGGAAATCACTTTTAAAGTTCTGCGAATATGTATTTCAAAAATGATGCTGAAAATATCCGATTCGGTTGTAAAATTAAGTTTTTTCAAAGTTTTATTTTTTTAAACCTAACGGGTTTCCAAAACCCGTTAGGTTTTTCTACAACTATCTGAATTGATGAATCCTCCCAAATTTAGGATTATTATTTTTATTTTTGTAAACGATTAAGTTTTTAAAATTAAACACAGTCAAACCCTTTCAAACGACCTCAAACAATATCAAATCCAACCATGCTGTTCCTCATTCCCGCATATTTATCCGAAAATTCTCCGATAGATTTTTTTGCTCCGATTATCAAAGAATACATCTTGAAAACCGATTATTTTTTTGTAGAAAACGAAAAAACAGCAAGAAAAGTCATCAAATTTTTCTGTCCCGAAAAAAAACAGCCGGATTTAAAATTATTTCTTTTGGATAAATATTCACAAAATGTGGATTTGAAAGAAGCACAGAGTTTAATGAAAAACGGTCAGGATTTCGGTTTGCTTTCCGAAGCGGGATTGCCTTGTATTGCCGACCCGGGAAATCTGATGGTGAAATGGTGTCATGAAAATAATATAAAAATAGTCCCGATTAACGGACCTTCTTCCATTATTTTAGCATTGGTTTCAAGTGGTTTTAACGGTCAGGAATTCACATTCAGCGGTTATCTTCCTATTGACAAATCCGAAAAAAAACAAAAAATTCAGTTTCTGGAAAATCAGGTTCAGAAAACGGGATTTTCGCAGATTTTCATGGAAACGCCTTACAGAAATAATCAGCTTTTGGAAGATTTGATTAAATTTTTAAATCCCGATACCCAACTCTGCATCGCAGCCAATATCAATAATCCCGAAGACGAATTTATTAAAACTTTAAAGATAAAAGACTGGCAAAAAAACAAACCCGAACTTCATAAAATTCCGGCGGTTTTTGTGTTGGGGAAATAAGAGGAATGTTTAAATTTTACCGAAATTTATTTTTATGGCTCATAAAGAATATCTTTGCTAAATTTTGATGCTCTAAGAATTTTAATAAAAATATTGAATTAGGCATGTAATTGATATTTGTAAAACATCAATGGGAATGGGTTTTAGCCCATTTATAAAAGAGGCAATAGCAAAAAGGCTTTAGCCAAAATTTAATTTATATTTTAATTAGTTCGAGCAAATTGGTTTTTTCAATAATGCTTAATCGCCTAATTCAATAAAAATATTTTGGTTCTTCGACAAAAACTGTGGATTTTAAAATTAACATTTATCTATAAATTCTCAATTCCTGTTCTTTTGTCTTGAAACAAAAGAACCAAAAGTTCAAGACTTGGAAACTCGGCTAAAATTTTAA
>JASGDB010000156.1:0-9615 GCA_049841315.1 Bergeyella sp.
ATAAAATTTTCAGGGATTTTTCTTTTTCCCGTCCCTAAAGGGTGGAGAAATCCCTGAAAATTTCATCAAAATTATACCCTTTAGGGTTAGGGAAATTAATTTTGATGAAATTTAAACAGGCTCTAACAATTTAGGAATTTGTTTTTATATTTGCACAGTTAATGTGGACAATTCTATTTTTCCGTATGAGAGCTTTATTTTTTGCATTGAGTTTATTTTTATCATGCCTGGTTGCCGGGCAGGTGAAAACAGCGAAGATGAAAGACTACAAAAATATCATGAACAGCAAAAACATCTATGAGATTAATGCTTTTCTCAGAGATGCCCATCCTGATGACCCAAGAAGGTCTATACTAAAGCCAAGGGTGATGGAAATGATTAAGGACTATATTAATAAAGCTCATCCAGCCGACCAGCGTATCAAAGAAATGCAGGAAATGCTGGCAACCCTTAAAAGAAAACCTTCTACAAAAATAAGTTTTGATGAGATGAACGAAATCATCCGTCAAAAACAGATTGCTTATTACAAAGCCGAAATGGAAAAAGCCAACCGAAGCATTGCAGCGGGTAAAGGCAGTCAGGCAAACCAATCTGCCGCAGCAGGGCAAACCGCAGGAGGAAACATCGGAAAAATTGCTCCGGCAAATACAGGAATGGCAGCGGGCTACGCAAACCCCGAAGCCGATGAATTCCAGATGCTGATGAATGTTTCTCCAATAGAACACAAGCAGAAAACCGCAAAAATCCTTACTTCTCTTTTCGACAACGACCCGATGAGCAAAGAATGCATCGTCATGGTACGAAATGATTCCGACTGCGATATTATTATGAGAATGGAAGGAACGGGAACGAACAACTTCCGCCTGGCTATTCCCGCAAAAAAGGAAAATTCCATCGTAATTCCGAAGGGAGATTACCTGTTTACAAGCCTCGTTTGCGGTGCGCAGTATGCTTCGCAGAAAACCATTCAGAAGGCACTGATGGTAGCACTCAACAATCCCGGAGCAAAATAGCCGGATATAAAAAATCAAAAACTATTTGTCTTTTTTTGAAGACCTGAAAGAATATGGGCAAAAACAAATTAGCCAGATTTGCTGAAAACAAACTATTACCAAACGTTATACAGCCGACCAGAGAGGAAGCCCTGAACGACTTTCATCTCAAAGGAAAATGGAGAGAAAAGGTTTTTAAAAACGACAATCCCGTAGTGCTGGAATTAGGCTGTGGAAAAGGAGAATATACCGTCGGACTTGCCAAAGCGTTCCCCGAAAAAAACTTTATCGGGGTAGACATCAAAGGAGCGCGATTTTGGTTCGGAGCCAAAGAGTCTGTGGAAAAAGGAATCGGCAACTCTGCTTTTCTCCGCACTCAGATTGAACTGATTGACTGCTTCTTCAACGAAAATGAAGTGGAAGAAATCTGGATTACGTTCCCCGACCCGCAGATTAAATACAAAAGGACGAAACACCGCCTCACGCATCCCGATTTTCTGAACAGATACAAAAAAATCCTGAAACCCGGAGGAATCATTCATCTGAAAACCGATTCCGAATTTCTTCACGGCTATACACTCGGGCTTCTTCAGGGAATGGGATATGAGATTCTTACGGCTCACCACGACATCTACGGAGCTCCGGAATATGAAGCAAACACTCCTCTGCTCAGAGAAATCCGCACGTATTATGAAGAGCTTTTTTCCGCAAAAGGGAAAACCATTACTTACATTAAATTCAGAATTTCATAATTGAATTGACTGAGTCTGAAATAAAAAAGATCTGTAAAAATTACAGACCTTTTATTATATTTCGACTTTGCATTATTCAAAATCCTTGTCAGCATCAGCAGTTACTTTTTCTCCTTCTTCTTTGGATTTTTCTTTATCTGCTTTTCTCTGAGACTGCCCTTCTTTTACAGCTTCAGCTACGATGCTTAGAATCATGTCTACAGACTTGGATGCATCATCATTCCCCGGAATTACGAAATCTACTTTTCTTGGGTCAGAGTTCGTATCCACGATAGCGAAAACAGGAATACCCAATTTCTTGGCTTCAGTTACTGCGATGTGTTCTCTCAGGATGTCAACAACAAATACTGCTGAAGGAAGACGCACCATATCTGCGATAGAACCTAAGTTTTTCTCAAGATTAGCTCTTTGTCTGTCTACCTGAAGTCTTTCTTTTTTAGACAATGTTTCAAACGTACCGTCTTTTTTCATTTTGTCGATAGCGTTCATTTTCTTAACGGCTTTACGGATAGTTACAAAATTTGTAAGCATACCTCCCGGCCATCTTTCAGTAATATAAGGCATATTCAGTTCCGAAGCGTGTTTTGCCACTACTTCTTTCGCCTGCTTTTTAGTTGCTACGAAAAGAACTTTTTTACCTGCAGAAGTAATTTTTTCCAAAGCACTGCACGCTTCGTCCAATTTTACAGCTGTTTTATGTAAATCTATGATGTGAATACCATTTTTCTCCATGAAAATGTATGGAGCCATATTCGGATTCCACTTTCTGGTCATGTGACCGAAGTGTACACCTGCCTCTAATAGGTCTTTTACATTTACTTTTGCCATGTTTTTGTTTTTTGTTAGTTTACTTTCCGCTTATTAGGCAATCAACAACTTCTTTAGATGGGAGAAGCGTTTGGATGCTAAACGTAACGGGCAATTTTTAATAATTTGAAATTAAAAATTTGAAGTTTGAGATTAATAAATCCCAACCAAATCTTAACGTTTTGAGAACTGGAATCTCTTTCTTGCTTTTTTCTGTCCTGGTTTCTTTCTTTCCACCATTCTTGCATCTCTTGTTAAAAGACCTGCAGGCTTCAAAGCCAGTCTGAACTCAGCATTGATTTCGCAAAGTGCCCTGGAAACTCCCAGCCTGATAGCTTCTGCCTGACCTGTATTTCCACCTCCGAAAACATTTACAGTAACATCGTACTGTCCTGCTGTTTCAGTAAGAATGAAAGGCTGATTCAATTTGTAAACCATTACATCTGTTGAAAAATATTCTTGAGCATCTTTACCGTTTACTTTAATGTTTCCGGAACCCGGTTTTACGTAAACTCTTGCTACAGAAGTTTTTCTTCTTCCGATTTTATGAACTGTAGACATACTTATTATTTGAATTCGTTAACGTTGATTACTTTTGGCTGCTGTGCTTCGTGCTTGTGCTCAGAACCTTCGTATACATAAAGGTTTTTGTAAAGCTGAGAACCCAGTTTTGTTTTAGGAAGCATTCCTTTTACGGATTTTTCCAACACTCTCAACGGGTCTTTTTTAAGCAAATCCGTCGCAGTAATAGACTTCTGTCCACCAGGATATCCTGTGTGCCAGATGTACGTTTTGTCTGCCCACTTGTTTCCGGAAAGGGTTACTTTCCCAGCATTCAGAACGATTACGTTGTCTCCGCAGTCTACGTGAGGCGTGTAATTCGTTTTGTGCTTACCTCTCAAAATCTTTGCAACCGTGGAAGCCAATCTTCCCAACGGCTGTCCTTCAGCATCTACCACAACCCATTCTTTATTAGCGGTAGCTTTGTTTGCTGAAATTGTTTTGTAACTTAATGTATTCACACTTATAAGTTTAACGATTAAACATAAATTTCCCAATAAGGGTGTGCAAAGGTATGAATATTTTTCGGATGAAAAAAACACATTACGGAATAAAACTGAAAATTTATGTTGGAATGATTTCACTTCCTAAATTATATGTATTAAAAAGCAAAATTATAAACACGCCCGATTTTTATTTTTAAATTTCAATAATCTTCTTACTGAAATTTATCACAGGCTCCAAACATCATCAAACCGGAAATGTTATTTTTTTCATTTGATTATCAGATTGTTAGGTCTTTAAAATTGTCTTTTAATATTAGCAGAGGAGAGTATTTGGCACGGTGTTTGATAGTAAAATGATTCCGGAAACACAAGTGATAAAAATAAAGGAGAGATTGCGCTATAAGACAGTCTCTTTTTTTTGTTTTAATACCTCAGCGATTTGCTTTCCCGAAAGCTCGCGATTAAATAATACGCCACGAAAACGGTGGAAAATTTAATAATGGAAGGAATTGCTTGTTCAAAATTAAAGAGAAAAATTCCCAAAACCACCAAAACCGCAATTCCTATAAACGAAATTCCCATTTTTTTGAATAATGCCCACTCCGGACGATCTACAAAATACGCCAAACCCCAACCCAAACCGAAAGCAAACGCATTGAACAAATCCACTTTCCAGCCCTTGCTTTCCCATAAATAATAATTCAAAAAGAAACTTACCGCCGTTCCTAACAGTAAATATAAAATCGATTTTTTCATACTTCCAAATCCTGCACAAAAATACGGTTTCAGAATGATGTCAGAAGAATTCCGCAGAGATTTTACAGAAATTGCAGAATTGATTATCTTTGGAACATTCAGAAAAATTTTCAGAAATCCTTATGGAAAACCAAAAATACACCCCGAAAAACAAAGTAAGAATCGTAACAGCGGCTTCTTTGTTCGACGGACACGATGTGGCGATTAATATTATGCGCAGAATGATTCAGGGAACAGGATGCGAAGTCATTCATCTTGGTCACGACAAATCTGCGGAAGAAGTGGTAAATACCGCCATTCAGGAAGATGCGAATGCGATTGCACTTACTTCATATCAAGGCGGACACAACGAATATTTCAAATACATTTACGACCTTTTAAGAGAGAAAAATTCTCCTCAGATTAAAATTTTCGGAGGAGGAGGTGGTGTGATTTTGCCCGAAGAAATCAAGGATTTGATGAGTTACGGAATTGACCGGATTTATTCGCCCGATGACGGGCGGGAAATGGGGCTTCAAGGAATGATTGACGATTTGGTGCAAAAATCCGATTTCCCGACAGGAAAAGACGTTACTGTGGAAGATTTGGACAAAATCCAATTTGAAAATCCAACGAGCATCGCAAAAATTATTTCCGCCGTTGAAAATTTCTCGGAAGAAAAACCGGAATTGATTGATGCCATTAATCTCAAAATCTCCCAAAACGCCGCAACTCCGATTCCCATCATCGGCATCACAGGAACAGGCGGCGCAGGAAAATCTTCTCTGACGGACGAATTAGTCCGCCGATTTTTGCGTTCCAATCCCGACAGAAAAATCGCGATTATTTCCGTGGACCCGAGCAAAAAGAAAACGGGAGGCGCACTTTTGGGCGACAGAATCCGAATGAATTCCATCAACGACAAGCGTGTTTATATGCGTTCGATGGCGACAAGGGAAAACAATGTTTCGGTTTCGCCTTACATTCATTCCGCTTTAAATATTCTGAAACTCGCAAAACCCGACATCATCATTTTGGAAACTTCGGGAATCGGGCAAAGCGGTTCGGAAATTACCGAAATTGCCGATGTTTCAATGTATGTGATGACTCCTGAATATGGTGCTTCCACTCAGTTGGAAAAAATCGATATGCTGGATTATGCCGATTTGGTGGCTTTGAATAAATCCGACAAACGCGGTGCATTGGATGCTCTTCAAGCGGTGAGAAAGCAGTTTCAGAGAAACCACCAACTTTTTGATAAAAAATTGGAAGAAATGCCTGTTTTTTCCACAAAAGCAAGTCAGTTTAACGATTGGGGAACTACGGAATTGTTCAATGCTTTGATTGAAAAAGTGAATGAGACGCTTCGACAAGCTCAGCGTGACAATGAGAGCGATGTCAGTCTGAGCCTGTCGAAGACTTTCAACAAATACGAAGAACAAAACGTTTCCGAAGAATCCACGATTATTCCGCCGAAAAGAGTGCGTTATCTTTCCGAGATTGTGGAAAATAATCATAATTATGACAAAGAAGTGGTAGAACAAGCGTTAATTGCGAGAAAATTGTATCAACTTCAAGGTGCAAAACATATTTTGGAAGACGATGAAAATTCCCAAGAAATCATCGAAAAACGCTACCAGAAACTCAAAAAAGATTTGAGCCAGGACAATGTTTATTTCCTGAACGGCTGGAAACATTTCAAGGAAGAAATGTCGGAAGATACGTTCACCTATCTCGTTCGTGGAAAAGAAATCAAAGTGGAAACCAAATACGAAAGTTTATCTCATTTAAAAATTCCGAAAATTTCACTTCCGAAATTTCAGGATTGGGGCGATTTAATCCGTTGGAAAGGGCAGGAAAACGTTCCCGGACAATTTCCTTTTACCGCCGGAATTTATCCTTTTAAAAGAACCGGAGAAGACCCGACCAGAATGTTTGCCGGAGAAGGCGGACCTGAAAGAACCAACCGAAGATTTCACTACGTTTCTGCGGAAATGCCTGCAAAAAGGCTTTCAACCGCTTTTGACAGCGTTACACTTTACGGACAAGACCCTGCTCTTCCGCCCGATATTTACGGAAAAATCGGGAATGCCGGCGTTTCAATTGCGACGATTGACGATGCGAAAAAACTGTATTCCGGTTTTGATTTGGTCAATCCGATGACTTCCGTTTCGATGACGATAAACGGTCCTGCTCCGATGATTTTGGCGTTTTTTATGAATGCGGCGATTGACCAGAATGTGGAGAAATATATTTCTCAGGCTGAGGTTAAGGCTGAGTTTGAGAAAAAAGTTGAAGAAGTTTTAAAGAAAAAATTTGATGATAAAAATCTGAAAAGACCTGTTTACAACGGAGAACTTCCGCCGTCCAATAACGGTTTGGGATTGAAATTGTTGGGAATTACAGGCGATGAAATTCTTCCGAAAGACGTTTACGAAAAAATCAAAGCCGAAACGATTGCAACCGTTCGTGGAACGGTTCAAGCCGATATTCTGAAAGAAGACCAAGCCCAAAATACCTGCATTTTTTCTACGGAATTTGCACTGCGTTTGATGGGCGACGTTCAGGATTATTTCATTAAAGAAAAAGTAAGAAATTTCTATTCGGTTTCCATTTCCGGGTATCACATTGCGGAAGCCGGAGCGAATCCGATTTCGCAACTCGCTTTTACGCTCGCAAACGGCTTCACTTATGTGGAATATTACCTGTCGAGAGGAATGAATATCAACGATTTTGCCCCGAATTTGTCGTTCTTTTTCTCCAACGGAATCGACCCTGAATATGCCGTAATCGGCAGAGTTGCACGGAGAATTTGGGCAAAAGCAATGAAACTGAAATACGGCGGAAACGAAAGAAGCCAAATGCTGAAATATCACATTCAGACTTCGGGGCGTTCGCTTCACGCACAGGAAATTGATTTTAACGACATAAGAACCACATTACAAGCACTTTACGCCATTTATGATAATTGCAATTCGCTTCACACCAACGCTTATGACGAGGCGATTACCACGCCGACCGAAGAATCCGTGAGACGAGCAATGGCTATTCAGTTGATTATCAACAAAGAACTCGGTTTGGCGAAAAACGAAAATCCGCTGCAAGGTTCGTTCATTATTGAAGAATTGACGGATTTGGTGGAAGAAGCCGTTTATGCGGAATTTGACAGAATTACGGAAAGAGGCGGCGTTCTCGGAGCGATGGAAACGATGTATCAACGCTCGAAAATCCAAGAGGAAAGTATGCACTACGAATGGCTGAAACACACCGGCGAATATCCGATAATCGGCGTAAATACGTTCCTTGGAAAAGACGGTTCTCCGACGGTTCTTCCGGGCGAAGTTATCCGTTCCACAGAGGAAGAAAAACAGGCACAAATTTCTGCACTTCACAATTTCCAGAAAGCGAATGATGATAAAACCGCCGAATGGCTTCACAAACTGCAACTCGCCGCTATCAACCAGCAAAATCTTTTTGAAGTTTTAATGGATGCTGTGAAATATTGTTCGCTCGGGCAAATTACCAATGCGTTGTTTGAAGTTGGCGGGAAGTATAGAAGGAATATGTAGGATTTGAAATATTTCTGTAAGCATTTAAACCTAACAGGTTTCGGAAACCTGTTAGGTTTTTTTTGAACCCTGAAAAGAGTTAAGAAAAATATAAAACGGTATTTTTTGCAGGTGGTTACAATTCGTTGAGAGCAGAGCAATACAACAGTTCCCGGCATTTTCCCTATCTTTGCAAAAATTTTTCTCACTTAAAATGTTTATAGCATGCAACTGTACAACACATTAAGCGCAGAAGAAAGAGCCCGACTTATTGATGAAGCCGGTAAGCAGCGCCTTACTTTGTCTTTCTATGCGTACGCCAAAATTCAAGATCCCCAAAAATTCCGCGACGAATTGTTTATAGCCTGGAATGCACTCGATGCACTCGGCAGAATTTATGTCGCCAAAGAAGGGATAAATGCCCAAATGAGCGTTCCTGCGGACAATTTTGAAGCATTCAGGAATACGCTGGAAGCCTATGATTTTATGAAAGGAATCCGACTGAACGTGGCGGTAGAACAGGACAATTATTCTTTTTTGAAGCTCACGATTAAAGTCAGAAACAAAATCGTTGCTGATGGTCTGAATGACGAAACTTTTGACGTAACCAACAAAGGAATCCACCTGAAAGCGCAGGAATTCAATAAATTGCTCGAAGATCCTAATACCATTGTTGTCGATTTCAGAAATCATTACGAAAGCGAAGTCGGTCATTTTGAAGGTGCAATAACGCCTGATGTAGAAACTTTCCGGGAAAGCCTTCCGATTATCAACGAGCAACTGCAGGATTTTAAAGAAGATAAAAATCTTCTGATGTACTGTACAGGCGGAATCCGCTGCGAAAAAGCGAGTGCTTATTTCAAACATCAGGGCTTCAAAAATGTGTATCAATTAGAAGGCGGAATTATCGAATATGCACGGCAGATAAAAGAAGAAAATATTCCGAGCAAATTCATCGGAAAAAACTTTGTATTCGACCACAGACTGGGAGAAAGAATTACGGATGATATTATCGCTCAGTGCCATCAGTGCGGAAAACCTTGCGACAACCACACGAATTGTGCGAATGATGCCTGTCATTTATTATTCATCCAGTGCGACGAATGTAAAGCGGCGATGGAAAACTGCTGTTCTTCGGAATGTCTGGAAATCATCCATTTGCCTTGGGAAGAACAGGTGAAATTAAGAAAAGGATTACAGGTTGGAAATAAAGTTTTCCGAAAAGGAAAATCCGAAGCATTGAAATTTAAAAAATCAGGAGACCTGCCCGATAAGCCTTTGGCAAAAGCGGAAACAAAAAATATCCGCCAAAAAATCGCTGTCAAAAAAGCATTCATCGGAAAGGCGGAACATTATTTCACAAAATCGAAAATCGCACAGTTTTTGGTTGAAAACGAAGAAATATCATCAGGAAGCAAAGTATTGATTTCCGGACCGACAACCGGTGAACAGGAAATCGTGATTCATGAAATTTTTGCCAACGGAAAACCATGCGAAACAGCGAAAAAAGGCGATCAGATTACTTTCGAGGTTCCGTTCAGAGTACGGTTGTCTGATAAGTTGTATAAGATTTTAGAGTAAATCTCGTTCATTACTTTGTTAAATTTTTTCAATATACAATCCTTCAAGGTTTTCAAAACCTTGAAGGATTGTATATTGAAGTGATGATTTAAGAATGTGATAAGTTTGCAAAGTAAATATTCAATATACTAAAAGTTAAAAAAAATCATTTAGAAGAATACATTGGAAAAAGCAACAGGAAAAAGACAGAGAG
>JASGDB010000157.1:0-5345 GCA_049841315.1 Bergeyella sp.
CTCTGATTTATGGAGATTTTTCAGAACGATGGCTGAGAGTGAATGGAAGATTTCAGATTAACCCGTCCAACATATCTACGGCTGATAGCACTTATACCAATGTCTTACTTCAAAATCCTTCAAGTGGCGAGATAGCAGTACAAACTTTCACAAGCATTCCACAGCCACCTTCTTCCGGTACTTATATTCTGAAAAGCGTGAACGGGGTTACAAGCTGGGTAACGCCTTAGTCATCGGTTTAATTATAATCCTGTTGGAATGTCTGACACAATCAAACATAAATTAAAAAATGCAAAACGATGGAAAAGAAGACCTGATTCTCATACGAGTTCAAAAATCCCGAAAAGAAAACTGGAAAAAGCTCTGCTCGGAAAAAAATATCTCTCTGACGAGTTTAATCACCGATTCTGTCGAGAACAGAATGCAGGACGACGAAAGGAGAAAAGTATTAGCGTTCATTGAAAAACAAGACAACATTTTCATAAAAATCGAAACCAATATCAATCAGTTGGCAAAATTCGTAAACGGACAGAAATTCATTAGCAAAACCGAATTGGACGAGTTTCAAAATCTGCTGAAAACCATCACGAAACTGAAAGAAAAACAAAACGAAATATTCGTAAAAATCTATTCCTTAATCGCTGATGATTGTTAAAATTTTAGGTTCGGCAAGTTCGGATTTTCACGGCGTTCAGTACAACGATAAGAAGGTGGAAAAAGGAACAGGCGAATTACTGATGATGAAAAATTTTCCCTCATTCATTAATGAAAACAGCCATCAACAGGAAGTTCGGGATTATTTTAAATCCGTTTCCAAAAACGAAAAAGTGAAAAAACCGCAGTTTCACGCTGTGATTTCCGGAAAATTTCGGGAACATTCCAAAGAAGAATTGGCAAAAGTTGCAGAGGATTTTATGCAGGAAATGAAATACGGAAACCAGCCGTTCATCGTGGTTTTTCACAATGATACCGAAAACAATCACGTTCACATCGTTTCGACAAGAGTAGATAAAAAATCGGGCAAAAAAATCAATGACAGTTACGAAAAACTGAAAGCCCAGAAAGCATTAAGCAATGTTTTGGAAAAAAGTTTCGGCATCGATAACGGAAAACGTATTGACGAACTTTTACAATACAAATTTGGTTCGCTGAAACAGTTAGAAACTCTGCTTGCGAGAAATGGTTACAAGCTAAGCGAAAACACAAATGATGAAAGAGCATTAACCATTTTAAAAAACGGAGTGTTTCAGCGGACATTTTTTGAAAATCAAATAGTCTTTGAAAATCGCAAAAACGAAAATAGGGCAAAACAACTCAAAGCCATTTTGGGCAAATACAAAAATCTCTGTTCGGATAAGGTTTTCAAAGTGGAAGACACAAGACATTTGGAAAAAATGCTTCCCGAAGAAAAGCAAAAAGAAGATTGGAAACCCAAAATTGAATTTGAAAGCGAACTTCAAAAAAAGATGCGGGATATTTTCGGAATTGATGTGGTTTTTCATCACAAAGACGGACAAAAACCATTCGGATATTCCGTGATTGACCACAAAACGCAACGTGTTTTCAAAGGTAGTGAGATTATGAAAATGAATGAATTGTTTGAGTTCACGAATGAAAAAATGGACAAACGATTTTTTGAAAGTTTGAAAGATTTTAATATTTCAGATAAAGCATCAAAACAAGCATTAATACAGCATTTAAAGCGAAAAAATCCTGAAAACGAAATAAAAGATTTTATGCTTTTTGAGAATAAAAAATTGAAGGACAAAGAAACTTTCACTTCCATAAAAAATGAGGTAAAAGAATATCTGAAAACCCAAAATAAAAATGATGTCGAGCTGATAAAATCCGAAAACGGAAAATATTACGCCATCCATTCAAAACTGCATTATGTAGGCGAATTGGAAGCATTAATCGGAGAAAAAGAATATCAAAAATTTTTGAATCCGACTTCAACAGAAACATCAGAAAATGAAAATAAAACACTTTCAAAAGAACTTAAAAAAAGCATTAACGACTTGATTTTCGAGCTCAGCAAATCATCAGGTTCGGGAAAAGACCCTGCCGAAAACGAACTCAAAAAAAGAAGAAAAAGAAAGTCCCCATAGAAATCAAAAATATTAAACTAATAAATTAACATTTTTTCCCCCTTTGGGGGACAGGGGGCTAATAAACAACCAAACTTATGATTATCACATTTGCCACCCAAAAAGGAGGAGCCGGAAAAACCACTCTTGCCATCGCATTCGCCAATTATTTGACCGAGATTTCATCAAGAAAAATCAAGGTTTTTGATTTTGATTTTCAAAAATCATTTTACAACAAATGGAAAGAAGATGAAGAATCCGAACTACCGAAAATCTACGATGTAGAAATCATTGGCGAAGATGATGAAGAACAACCTTTTGCCGATTTGGAAAACATCATCGAACTGAAAGAAAGTGAAGAAATTTACCTTTTCGATTTAGCCGGAACGCTCGACCAGAAATACAGCGATTTACTGATTTACAGCGACTTTATCATCATTCCGTTTGAATATTCCGATGTTTCTGTGAAATCGACTTTGGTTTTCAAAAACCTGCTCGGCTTATTGGAAAGCGAGGCGGAACGAATTTTTATCCGCTCCAAATACGACAAAGGTTTCAAATATCTCAACCAGCCGGAAATGGACAAAGAACTCGCAAAATACGGTTTGTTGATTGAAAATCCCGTCTTCAAAAGAAACTGTCTGCAAACCATTGACACCCGAAAACTGAATTACGAACAAAAAAATGCCGTGAAAAATCCATTCAATGAAATCATAGAATACATCAACAAAGAATTAAAAATTACGATTTAAAAGCTACTTGCTATTAGCCAAAAGCCAACCGCCAAAAGCCCCAATTATGTTAAAATACTCACTCCTCCTTTTAGTCGCTTATTTTCTGTATTACGCAGGAAATATTGTTTACGACCTTTTTATGAAAAAAGAAAAAATTTCGGAAGTTGATATGACGGAAGAATTTTCCCTCGAAGACATTTCAAAATCGGACAATCAGCCGTCTGTTCAAGTCGGCATTGAAGACGTGGAAAATATCAAAACGCCGAAATCTTATCTGAAAAAAGAAATTAATCCTGCGGAAAACCCAGAATCCGTTGAAGACAACCCAAGTTTGGAAGAGTTAAGAAGAAGATTTGAAGCCGAACAAGACATTGACGAAATTTTCCCGATTCAAAACAATTCTGAAAACGAACAAAAAAAAGAACCCGAAAACAAAGAAGAAAAAGACCCCGAAAAACCGTCTGACAAAGAAAATTTATCCAATCAAAACATCAATGAAAATGGCGAAAAATCCAAAAGAAAACCCATCATCAAAAAAGAAAACCAATGGAAAGACTTTCTGAATTTAGCCGAAACCACCGTGAAAATGGTCGCCAACTACGAAGGACAAAAGGTTTATCATTCCACAATTTAATCAACAACAATATATTAACCTAACAATTAACCTAAATTTTTTTACAATGACAAAAAGAAACAAAAGAAACGCAACCGCCAAAAAATTACTGACTTTCGCTTTGGTAATAATGGCAATGACGCCAATGTTTGCACAAGGCGGCGCAACGGCAATTTCCAACGCTGCCGAAGACATCAAGGACTATTGGGACCCGATAAAACTGATTCTGAAAGCAGTCGGTGGATTGGTCGGATTTATCGGTGGTTTGAGGGTTTACAACAAATGGACAAACGGCGACCAAGATGTCAACAAAGAAATCCTCGGTTACGGAGGAGCGATGATTTTCCTGATTGTAGTTCCGGAATTTGTAACTGCATTCTTTGCCTAAAATGGGATTTTATCTTTACAAGGGGCTTAAAAAACCCCTTGTTTTCTTCGGATTGAAAGGCAAATACATCATTTACGCAGTCAGTGTCATCGGTACAGGAATTATTTCCGCACTCGTTTTATCCAAATTCGGATTACTCGGTTCATTACTCGGACTTGCCGTAACCGCCGGAGGTGTTTACTTAATTTTCAAAAGGCAGGACAAACACGGATTGTACGACAAAACCAAAAACTTCGACCAAATTTTAATTTTTCCAAAAAAATTAGACAACAAAAAACTACTAAAAAATGGCATCAATAAAAAAACAAGCATTTGATATTCCCTTCATCGGTTACGATTTTGGTAAAGATTTCGGGTGGGATTTTGATGTTCTTTTCGGACAATACGGAAACCCGATTATCGGAATCAAAATTAAAAATATTGTGGAGCAATATTCCGCAGACCCTGATAATTATCTCCATTTTCATACGGTTTTAAACCAAGTTGTTTCCATTATCGGAGAAGGAAGAATTGTTCAAAAACTCGATATTTTTTCAAAAAAGAAATATTCAGCAGAACCTTCCAATCAGTTTTTACAGCAAAAATATTCCGAACATTTTGACGGACGACTTTTTAAAACCATTGAAACTGTGCTTTTCTTTACGGATATTGTTGATGACAAACTGAAAAAGAAAAATAAGCACTACAATTTTTCCGATAAAAGTTACAAAGAACTCCGCGATAAATGCCAAAAAGTTTTTATGCTTTTGAAACAAAGCGATTGCGAACCGCAGTTTTTATTTGAAAAAGATTTTGAATATTACATTTCCGGGGCATTGTCGATGCAGTTTTCCGAAAAACCTGTTTTCGACAATATTAAAAGCACCAACGAATATCTGCAAATCGGAAACCGATTCGTGAAAAATATTTCTTATGTCGATGTGGAAAATATTGATTTGCCCTCTGAAATAGACCCTTTTTCCGTTTTGGGTGGCAACGGAGCAGCATCGGAAACAGCCGTTGATAATTTCACTTTTATTAATGAATTGGAAGATTACGAAACGATTATTTATAATCAAGTGATAACGATTCCGCTACAAGCTCCACAGCAAAGAGAACTCGACAAGAAAAAGAAAAAACACGAAGGAGCAGCAAATAATTCGCCGTCCAATGCCATTATTGCAGAGGAAATTCAAACGCTTCTGCATAATATCGCCATAGATGGTCAGTTGGTTGTCAATGCTCATTTTTCCCTGATATTTTCTACAAACACTCTGGAAAAAATGGAGGGAACACAGTCCCTGATTGAAAATAAATTGTTTACCAAAGGAATCATCGTTTCCAAAAATGCTTACAACCAGTTAGAACTCTTTCGGGCGGCACTTCCGGGAAACGCCACGGAACTCAGGGAATACGATTTATTTATGACACCAAGCGAAGCGGCGTTGTGTTTTTTTTTTAAAGAAAGTTACCCCGTAAACGAAGAATCCAATTTTTATCTAAGATTTACCGACAGACAAGGCGTTCCGCTCAAAATTGACCCA
>JASGDB010000158.1:0-29153 GCA_049841315.1 Bergeyella sp.
TTAAAATTTTAGCCGAGTTTCCAAGTCTTGAACTTTTGGTTCTTTTGTTTCAAGACAAAAGAACAGAAATTTAGAATTATAGATAAAAGTTAATTTTAAAATCCACAGTTTTTGTCGAAGAACCAATTTATCTGTTCATAGACATCAGAAACTCCTCATTATTCAGCGTTCCTTTGATATTTTTCTCTACAAATTCCATAGCTTCCACAGGATTCATATCCGAAAGGTATTTTCTCATTATCCACATCAGCTGCATGGTTTTCTCATCAAGGAGCAAATCATCACGTCTTGTGCTGGATGCCACCAAATCTATTGCAGGATATACTCTTTTATTCGCAATTTTTCTGTCCAACTGAAGTTCCATATTTCCTGTTCCTTTGAATTCCTCAAAAATCACTTCATCCATTTTGGAACCGGTGTCAATCAGCGCAGTTGCGATAATGGTTAATGAGCCGCCTCCTTCAATTTTTCTCGCTGCTCCGAAAAATCTTTTCGGTCTGTGAAGCGCATTGGCATCCACACCTCCGGAAAGTATTTTCCCCGATGCAGGCGTTACCGTATTGTATGCTCTCGCCAGTCTCGTAATGGAATCGAGAAGAATTACCACATCGTGTCCACATTCTACCATTCTCTGCGCTTTTGCCAGAACAAGATTCGCCACTTTCACGTGCTTGTCTGCCGCTTCGTCAAAAGTGGAAGCAATTACTTCAGCATTTACGCTTCTTTCCATATCGGTAACTTCTTCCGGACGTTCGTCAATCAGAAGCACCATCATATACGCTTCCGGATGGTTGGAGGAAATGGCATTCGCGATGTCTTTCAGAAGCATGGTTTTACCGGTTTTCGGCTGTGCCACAATCATTGCTCTCTGTCCTTTCCCGATAGGCGCAAACAAATCGACAATCCTCGTGGAAATCGTTGCGCCTTTTCCTGCAAGATTAAATTTTTCCTGCGGAAAAAGCGGCGTAAGATATTCAAAAGCCACACGGTCTTTGATGAAATCCAAATCCCGTCCGTTCACTTCCGTAGGTTTCTGGAGAGAAAAATATTTTTCTCCTTCTTTCGGAAGACGCACGATTCCTTTCACGGTATCTCCCGTTTTCAGACCATAATTTCTAATCTGATTGGTGGAAACATACACATCATCGGGAGAAGAAATATAAGAAAAATCCGAAGAGCGGAGGAATCCGTAATTATCCGGAAGAATTTCGAGAACGCCTTCTATGGTAACAACTCCGTCGAAATTGAACTCTTTTTTCGGTTCGGCATCTTCATTCTGCTGGTTTCCGTTTTGGCGGTTGTGATGTCCGTTGCCGTTATTGTTGTGATTCTGATTTCCCTGTTGGTTAGGATTTCTGTTTTTCTGGTTGGGATGCTGCTGCGGATTTTGTTTCGGCTTTGCTTCTGCCGGAGCTTCAGATTCCATTGATTTTTGGGGTTCTTCTGCTTTTTTCCCTTCTGTCAATATGCGTTCCGCTTGATTCGGAGTTTCTTTCGGTTGCTCCGTTTCTGCTTTGGCAGGGATTCTTTGTCTTTTTTTCCGTTGAGGATTTCCTTTTCCGGCAGGTTCTGAACTTTCAGAAACTTCTGTTTTTTCGGTTTCCGGATGCTGTTCCTCTGTTGTCGGAGCTTGTTCCGTTTTCGGCTTTCTTCCTCTTTTTTTCTGAGAAGCTGCTGCTTGCGGCTGTTCTTTTTCTTCGGTTTTTACCGAGGTTTCTGTAGCGTTGTAATACTCCTTTGCGGTTTTCGGATTAGAAGCCTGAAAATCAAGGATTGCAAAAATCTTGTCGTTTTCGGTACTGTTTCTTGCAATTTTAACGCCTAAATCCTTTGAGATTTTGGTCAGTTCCGCATCGGATTTTGACCTTAACGTTTCAATGTTAAACATAAAAATATGTATGTAAAATGTATTTTAAAAATGTGTAAGTAAGAAAATAAAAGCCGGGCGGCTTCGATTTTTTTAATGTGTAATAGTAGTGCAAATCTACACTATTTTTTGAATTATGCAAAATTTGTACTATTTTTGCGAAACTTTTTACTGAAAAATGCTTCAAAGAATACAAACCGTTTGGATGATGCTTGCTGTTTTGGCTTCCGTTTTCCTTTTCGTAACATCGCAGGATGCGGATGTTTTGGCGGTCAATAATTTTTCCGCTGTTTCCGCCGGATGTTTCGTTTTGGGAATTATCGGAATTCTGAGCATTTTCAGTTTTAAAAACCGTAAAAGACAGGTTCTGCTGAACAACATCAGCATTTTCATAAACGCTTTGTTGATTGGTGCATTGGTGTACTGGCTGCTAAATTTATCCGGAGGAATTGATATTCCCGAGAAGGGTATTGAGCCGATTTTCCCGATTCTTGCGATGATTTGCTTGGCTGTCGCCAACATTTTTATCCGCAAAGACGAGAGGCTCGTAAAATCTGTGGACAGACTTCGATAACCTTGCAACGATTTTTTGAGTGAAACAGCTTTCTTTTTTGGAAGCTGTTTTTTTATTTTTCCGTACTTTTGTTCGATTAATTTGATTTAATGAATAATTATTACAAACGTTCGATAGAGAATATTCTTTCTTATAAAAAATCAATAGCTGCCGGTGTTTTTTTCAATATTTTGTATGCGGTATTCAATATTGCGGCGATGTGGTTTTTTATTCCTGTGCTGAATATTTTATTCGACAAGGAAAGTCCCGTTATTGAAACCAAACCTGTGTTTGACGGACATATCGGCGGTCTTGCAAAATTTATCGGCGATAGTTTCAATTATTACATTCAGGGAGTGCAGGCGGAAAAAGGTCCGGAACACGTTCTGCTGATTACCTGCATCATATTTATCAGTATGTTTTTTCTGAGAAATATTTTCAGTTATTTTTCGGAATTTTATCTTACCTATTCCAGAACGGGAGTTTCCAGAGATTTCAGGATTAAACTTCACGATAAAATACTGGATTTGCCGGTTTCGTTTTTCTCCAATTCGAGAAAAGGAGATGTTTTTGCAAGAATTACGTCCGATGTCGCCGAGATTGAAGCCAATATTCTGAACAGTTTAATCGATATTATCCGTTCTCCGATTGTGATTATTATTACAATGGGATATTTACTTTATTCCAATTTTCAGCTGACGATTTTTACGCTTATCGTGTTTCCGATTATGGGAACGATTATTTCCGTTATCGGAAAAAGCCTGAAAAAAGACACCGGAGAAGCCCAAAACGAACTGGGAAAAATGTATTCTTTCGTTGATGAAACGTTGGTCGGTCTGAAAGTGATTAAAATTTTCGATGCATCGCCTCAAATCAAAAAAAGATTTGACAATGTCCTTAATTCTATCCGGAATTTATCGTTAAAATTATTTAAAAAGAAAGCGCTTGCATCGCCTGTCAGTGAGCTTTTGGGAGCAATTACGATTGGTTTGATTGTATATTACGGAGGAAGACTTTCCATTCGCGGAGAAGGAATGTCGGGTGGCGAATTTATCACTTATATTGCATTGTTTTACACGATTTTAGACCCGTTGAAAAAACTTTCCAATGCGATTTCCAATTTCCAGAAAGGAGAAGTTTCTGCAAAAAGGGTTTTTGAAATTCTCGATGCCGATTATCAGATTAAAGAAGAAAAAAATGCCGTTGAAATAAAAGGTTTTGAAAAACAGATAGAATTTAAAAACATCAGTTTCGCTTACGAAGACCGCGATGTTCTGGAAAATTTTTCGCTGACGATTCCGAAAGGAAAAACCGTCGCTTTGGTAGGACAGAGCGGAAGCGGAAAAAGTACGATTGCCAACCTGATTACCCGTTTTTATGACGTTCAGAACGGCGAAATTCTGGTGGATGGAATCAACATCAAAGATGCAAGACTTTCGGAATACCGAAGATTGTTCGGATTGGTTACGCAGGACAATATTCTCTTCAACGATTCTATTAAAAATAATATATCGCTTGGAAAACCAAATGCAAGTCTGGAAGAAGTGCAAAACGCCGCAAAAATCGCAAATGCGCACGATTTCATTATGGAACTTCCTAATCAATATGATACAAATATCGGCGAAGCGGGAGGGAAATTATCCGGAGGACAAAAACAGAGAATTTCCATAGCAAGAGCCGTTCTGAAAAATCCTCCGATTATGATTCTTGACGAGGCGACTTCCGCATTAGACACGGAATCTGAAAGGTTTGTACAAGATGCTTTGGAAAATATGATGGAAAACAGAACTTCTCTGGTTATTGCTCACCGACTTTCCACGATTCAGAAAGCGGATGTGATTGTGGTAATGGAACGCGGAAAAATTATGGAACAAGGCTCTCATCAGGAGTTGTACGAAAAAAACGGGGTTTACAGAAAACTCGTGGATTTGCAGAATTTTGAATAGATATCATTAAAACAGGAATATTCTGTGGAAAAAAATGGGCGAAATACCAATATGTCGGTGCTTCGCACCTTTTTTATCAATCGTATTTTTCTGCCAGTATTCCGCAGCTTCGCTGCTTGAATATGATATTTCAAAAACATTTTAATTTCCGTAATTTTGCTCCATTCTAAATAACAGCATTTGGAATAAAAACTCTTTTTACAATGTTCGATTTACAAAATATACGGTCTCAATTTCCTATACTTTCAGAACGGGTCAACGGAAAACCGCTGGTTTATCTCGATAATGCGGCAACTTCGCAAAAACCGATTTCAGTTTTAGAATTTTTGGGAAAATATTATACAACGATAAACGCCAATGTTCACCGCGGAATCCACACTTTGAGCCAGTTGGCGACGGAAGAAATGGAACTTTCCCGCAGAAAAGTCCAAAAATTCATCAATGCGAAAAACGATTACGAAGTTATTTTTACCAAAGGAACAACGGAAGGGATCAATCTGATTGCATATTCTTTGTCAAATTTAATTAAAGAAGGCGACGAAATTATTATTTCTTATCTGGAACATCATTCCAACATCGTTCCCTGGCAGTTGCTTTGCGAAAGAACCGGCGCAAAGCTGAAAGTGATTCCAATGGATGAAAACGGAATTTTACAGCTTGATTTTTTAGATAAAAATCTGAACGAAAAGACAAAAATCGTTTCTGTCAATCAGGTTTCCAACGCTTTGGGAATTATCAATCCTATCGAAAAAATCATCGAAAAAACAAGAAAATTTTCCAATGCTTATGTTTTGATAGACGGAGCGCAGTCTGCTCCGCATTTTAAAATTGATGTTCAGAAAATGGACTGCGATTTCTTCGTTTTCTCCGGACACAAAATGTATGCACCGATGGGAACGGGAATTCTTTACGGAAAAGCAGAAATTTTAAGAAAAATCCAGCCGTTCCACGGAGGGGGTGAAATGATTGCGACCTGTTCTTTTGAAAAAACAACATTTGCGGATTTGCCTTTCAAATTTGAAGCCGGAACTCCGAATGTAGGCGGAAATATCGCTTTGGGAGCGGCAGTTGATTTTATAGAAAATATCGGGCACGAAAATCTGCAAAACCATGAAAACGCTTTGCTGGATTATGCTCAGAAAAAACTTCTGGAAATTGACGGAATTAAAATTTATGGAGAAAACGCCCAAAGAACCGGGGTCGTTTCTTTCAATCTGGACGGAATCGGGATTTCTTCCGATGTAGGGATGATTCTCGACAAATTGGGAATTGCCGTAAGAACCGGGCATCACTGTACACAGCCGATTATGGATTTCTTCAATATTGCCGGGACGGTGAGAGCGAGTTTTGCGGTGTACAATACTTTTGCGGAAATTGATATTCTGGCGGAAGGAGTGAGAAAAGCCAAAATGATGCTTTCTTAAAAAATACGGATTTAATTTTTATAAAAAGTAACAAACCATTATTTACACAAATCCCTGAAAAATATTTCACGTTTTTTTTCATTCACAAAAAAACCTCAAATGATTTTCAAATACTGTATTTTTGCGCAAAATTTTGATGTATGCAGAATCAATATCCTCAGAAAAGCGGAATCAGCCACATTCTTCGGCTCGCGTTTTCCTACTGGAGCCGTACGCTGATGTATCAGGTACTGTTCAGTATCGTGTATCTTTCCGTGTTTTTTCTGGTTGCTTTTTATTTCATGGAGAAGCTGGGAATCATGAACGATTATCTGGAACTTAGCAAAAAATTATCGCCTTCCAATCCGCAGGCTTATCAGGCGGAAGCGCAGAAACTGGCACAAAAGCCGGAGTTTATGCAGTTTTATTATATCATCATAGGGACACTGGTTTTTCTCTTTCCGCTGAACATGGGACTTTTTAAAATGTACCGAAACCTGGATTTGGGAGAAAAACCGGATATTACCGACTTTTTCGCAGGATACGAAGGTGTGAATTTCTTTATTTACACGAGCTTTTATCTGTTCTGGATTATCATTTATTCTTATACATTGCCCACGTTGATTCTTGCGCCTCTTTGGGTTCTGATTACGCTTTTTTCTGCACCGCTGATGTTTTTCATGGACAAAAAGATTTTTGAAACCATTTCGATTTCCTTTAAGGCATTGCGTTTTTATTTTATTGAAATCGTGGTCTGCATGCTGGTTGCTACGATTTTTAAATATTTCGGAATTTTTACGTTTTTCGGAATGTTCTTTACGCTTTCATTTTCTACAGCGATGATTTACGCTTTGTATCAGTCGATTTTTACAGAAAAAGAAGAAAAAAACGATTAATAAGAGCAGACTTTTTATTTATTTCATTAAATTTGGTGAAACTAAATAAAAAATTATGAGCGACTTTAATGAATTTGACGACCAGGGATTAGTTCCCGCAAGAGAAACGGGCAGTATTATTTCCCATGCTTTTGAAATGTTTAAGGGAACATTTTTGTATGTTCTTCTTCTTTTGGCAATTACAGTAGTTGCTTCCACGGTTCTTCAGATGTTCAGCGGGATTGATTCTATGGGAATGATGGAAGAAATAAGAAACGCAGGAAACGAATACGGAAGTGTTGACATCTGGGCGATGCCGGGAATGAAATTATACGCCGGTGTAAGCGGTTTGCTTGGTCTTTTGATGACGCCTTTATATGTTGGGCTGATTTATATTTTTAATAAATACAACAATAAGCAGAAAATCTCCGCTTCAGACCTTTTTATCGGTTACAAGCAGGATTTTCTGAACATTGTTCTGTACGGAATAATATCTTCTCTTATTCTGGTTATTCCGATAATGATGTGCGTTATTCCGGTATTTTTCGTTGCACCGTTTTTAATGCTCGGCTATCCTGTTCTTTTATTTGAAAATGCAAGTGTAGGAGCGGCACTCAGCAAATCGTTCAGCATTGCAAAAGAAAATTACGGAGTTTTCCTCGGAGCTACGATATTGGGAATACTTATCAGTATGTCGGGGCTTGTTCTGTGTATTGTCGGGGTTTATCTTACTGCGTATTTCGGATTGGCGGTAGCGTATTCTTTATATGTCGCTTATCTCGGGAAACCTCGTCCGCTGGCAGATAATGCGCAATAAAAATACTTTCTGAAAAGAAATTGCATAAATTATTAAAGCAACGGCATCCGGCTGTTGCTTTTTTGTTTATTTTTGAAAAAAATACGGATATGCCGAACAACGAATCTCAAATCAGCGGAAATGTCATCAAACAGATTTTTCTTTTGACGGTTATTTTGGTTTTGGCAGGGCTTATCTGCTGGAATCTTTCCCTGTTTATTCCTTCTCTTCTGGGAGCAATCACTTTGTATATTATATGCAGGGATTATAATTTTTATCTTCAGGAAAAGAAAAAATGGAAACCGATGTGGGCATCCCTGTTTCTGATTCTGATTTCCCTTGTCATCCTGATTATTCCGGTGTATTTCATCGGCGACATGCTGATTCAGAAGCTGGGAGATTCCAAGCAGTATCTGGCAAAATTCAGTGAATTTTTGAATAAAATTCAGCAGTTTGTTTATACTAAAACCAATATCGACCTTCTCAGCAAGGAGAACATGGGCAAAGTTCAGAATTTCGCCGCAGGACTTTCCACAAAAGCGCTCAGTGGAACGGTGAATACCTTTACCATCGTTACTTCCATGTTTTTCATGCTGTACTTTATGTTTGAAAAACCAAGGCTTTTTGAACGCCTGATGGCTTCCGCTGCTCCTTTAAAAAGAGCGAACACAAAACTGATTGGTAACAAATTCCGAAAGCTGGTGATGGCAAATGCCGTCGGGATTCCGGTTGTAGCAATTGGCCAGGGCATTATGGCGTTAATCGGCTATTGGATTTTCGGAGCTCCGAATGTGATGTTGCTTTTTGCGCTTACGGCGGTGGCCTCCATGATTCCGATTGTCGGCGCTGCTATTGTGTATGTTCCTGTCGGGATTTTTATGATTGCGGAAGGTGATACCACAAACGGAGTATTGCTAATAATTTACTGCCTTGTCGTTGTGGGACTTACCGATAATATTCTTCGTTTTACACTTTTGAAAAAACTGGAAAATATCCACCCTTTGAATACGGTTTTCGGGATTATTATGGGGATGAACCTCTTCGGATTTATGGGATTGGTTTTCGGACCGATTATGATTTCCATTACAGTTTTGCTGATTCAGGTGTACAGAGACGAATTTTCGGAAGACGATACTCCTGCGCTGAAACTGCCGGACGATAATAAGGAACTCGAAGAAAAAATAGATTTAAAAATATAATGACAGAAGGAGTAAACCCGCAGATTCTTCAGGAAATTTGTGAAGTAAAAATGCCTTTCGGACGTTTTGAAGGGCGGATTCTTGCAGACCTTCCGGTTTCTTATCTGGAATGGTTTCTCCGAAACGGCGGTTTCCCGAAAGGAAAACTCGGAATGCAGCTGGCAACCGTTTACGAAATAAAACTGAACGGATTAGAAAGTCTTTTGGCTCCGTTAAGAAAAAAATAATAACGGTTTTTTGGGGTGCGGCGGCTTCGCCGCCGCACCCCGAAAAACCCAAACAAAAACAGCATGAAAAGAGACCTCTACATCGATTTTGCAAAAGGTTTTGCAACGATTTCCATTATTTTTATTCACACGGCTTTTTGGAGCGGACAGTTTTATCTGCCGACGGAAGTGCGTGTGTTTTCGCTGGTTTTTGATGTAGCGTTGTTTTATGCGCTCAGCGGAATGACTTCGGGAAACAACATCGAAAAAACCTTTTACAGACTGCTGAAACTGCAAATAACGTATATGATTTTCGTAACTTTTCTGTTCTTTCTGGATTATTTTTTCAAGGTTTTCGGGCTGAATTTTTTCGGATTGGATTGGCTCAACAATTTCTATTCAACTTTCGGTTCAAAATATGTTCCGCAGAATATTTCCGATGTTCCGCAATGGCAGAATCTGGGGAATTGGTATCTTCATTCTTATTCCAATGCAGATACTTTTCCTGTGGTAATGGGAAGTTTCTGGTATCTGAAAGTCTATTATATTCTGACGGTTTTCGGGGTTTTGATTTTGAGATTTTTTCCGAAACATATTGATTGGTTCATTGCGATTTGCGCAGTTTTAACTTTGATTTTCAATATTTTTCCCGAGTATTATCCGAGCGGACAAGTTGGTTACGTTGCGTTTTATCTTGCCGTTTTTCTCGTTGCAAACAAGATGAAAGGCAAAAAAATCCCGACCAAAATAATTCCTGTTTTGTATGGTTTGGTTGCACTTGCCCTTGTTTTGATGTTTTGGAATTACGGAAACGATATTTTTTATAAACTTAACAAACAAAAATTTCCGCCGAAAGTTCCTTATATTATTTGGACATTTTTCTCATTAGTAACCTTGTTTGTTTTATATAACCGACTGAAAATCAGTAAGCCGAATTTCTTTACCAATGTCGGGCAAAACGCCATTTTCTTTTATTTCGGGCAGGGAATGAGTTCGTCTTTGGTTTATTTTCTCGTTGTTCCGCTGAAAGATTCGATGGGTTGGTTTTGGCTCGTTCTCATCATTTATCCGGTTAATATTTCTCTGGCGGTTCTCTTTGCCAAAGGTTTGAAAAAAATGGACGAACTCGGCTGGAAGATTTTGGAGTTTTTGAGGAAAAAAACGGCAGAAAATTAAACCAATAAACAAAAGTTTATTATCTTTGTATTGTCATAAAAAATGAAACAATTAATTGAATTACTGAAAAATGTGGCGATTAAAAAGGCCCAAGTTAATCACGCTTTAACGCAATATGTAAAGATGATGAAACTTACGGGATTGAACTACGAAAAAGAAACAGACGATTTATTAGACCAACTCGGCGAATTGGAAAAACAGGAAAAAATCATTTTGGAACTCATCAAAAAATTGAAAAAACAATAATGTTATGAAATTGCAAACCGAACTCAAAAAACTAAAAACGTTCATCGGAAAAGACGACAGTGCATTTGAAAAACAACTTGAAATCATAAAAAATAGTTTCAAGTCCGAGCAGGATTTGAAAACGATTGACGAATTTATTCGTTCCGGATTGGCAGAGATAACTTCCGATTTAGATGCGTTTAACAACGATTTGAATTTAAAAATCAAACTGACGGAAGCATCGGAAATCGTGTCCGTTTCTTACATTGCCAAAAAATATTTCAACAAAACAAGGTCGTGGCTTCATCAGAGAATCAACGGAAATTTTGTTAATGGGAAATCCGCAAAATTTACAGACGAAGAGTTGAAAACCCTGAATTATGCTTTTAAAGACATCAGTGAAAAATTAGGCTCAATACGTATTTCATAATTCCGTATTTTTTAGAAAAAATTAAAAAATGTTCCGACTAAAACTACCAACCGACCCAAGATGGGCAAATATTGCCGAAGACAATCTGGAAGAAATCCTGACAGACCACGCCTGGTGCGAACAAAAAGCCGCAACCAACGCAATCGGACTTATCACGATGATTCCCGAACATACGGAAATCGTAACCGAACTGCTGGCGATTGCGCAGGAAGAATTGGAGCATTTTAATCAGGTTCACGAGATTATCAAAAAAAGAGGAGGCGTTCTCGGAAGAACCCGAAAAGACGATTATGTGAACGATTTGGTCAAATTCATCGTTCAAGGTTCGAGAGAAGATTTGATTGTCGATAAAATGCTTTTTGCAGCGATGATTGAAGCGAGAAGTTGCGAACGTTTCAAGGTTTTGACGGAAAATATCAAAGACGAAGAACTGAGGAAATTTTATTATGATTTGATGATTTCCGAAGCCAATCATTACACGACTTTCATCGGATTTGCAAGGCAACTCGGCGACCCCGAAAAAGTAAACAAACGCTGGGAAGAATGGCTGGAATACGAAGCCAAAATCATCAAATCCTACGGAAACAAAGAAACAATTCACGGATAACGCTTCGACAAGCTCAGCGAGACATCGCCGATTAAACCGTTTTTCAGAAACGTGTCAGTCTGAGCCTGTCGAAGACCAAAATATATAAAAACAATGAACAGAAGCCTCAACGATTATATTCGGTTTTTCCTCAAATCTTTTTTACAGGGTTTGATTATCATCGGTCCGTTTGTGGTAACGGTTTGGATTATCTGGTACGTCATTTTCAGTATCGACAATATTGTGCCGTCCGTTTCGGAAAAATTCCCGGGTCTGATTTTCTTTATCGTTATTTTCGGAACGACTTTTATCGGATTTATCGGCAACAAATTCATCATCGGAAGAATGATTGTCGATGGTGTCGATTACGTTCTGGAACACATTCCGGGCATCAAATTCATTTATTCTTCGCTGAAAGACGTGATGGGTTCTTTCGTCGGCGACAAAAAGAAATTCAACGTTCCGGTTTGGGTTAAAACCAGTGAAAATCCCGAAATCTGGCGCATCGGATTTCTCACACAATCGGATATGTCCGCCGTCAGTCTGGAAAATATGGTTGCGGTTTATCTGCCTCATTCTTACGCTGTTTCCGGCTGGGTTATCATTACAAAATTCTCGAATATCAAAGAAGTTATCGGAATGAGTTCCGCCGAAGCAATGAAATTTGCTGTAAGCGGCGGCGTTGCCGGATTCCATTCGGACGAAAATGTTTTCAAAGCACCGGAGTAGGCTGAGGTTAAGACTCAGGTTGAGGTTAAGGCAAAGTCTTAGCCTAACTGTAAATTTTAATTTTCAACCTCAACCTCAACCTTTGCCTCAACCTTAATCTCAACCTATGAACCTTCCTTACGCAGAACCATTCAGAATCAAAATGGTCGAAGAAATATATCAATCTACAAAACAGCAGCGAGAAGAATGGCTGGAAAAAGCCAATTATAATTTGTTTAATCTGAAAAGTTCGCAGGTCTATATCGACTTGCTTACCGACAGCGGAACAGGCGCAATGAGCGACAAACAATGGGCGGCGCTGATGTTGGGCGACGAGAGTTATGCCGGCTCGCGCTCGTTTGAAGCGTTGCAAAAAACGGTCGAAAAACTGACGGGATTTCCGCATCTTTTGCCGACACATCAAGGCAGGGCTGCGGAAAATGTTTTGTTTTCCGTTTTGGTAAAAGAGGGCGACATCGTTCCGGGAAATTCGCATTTCGATACCACAAAAGGACACATCGAATTTCGGAAAGCACACGCTGTCGATTGCACGATAGACGAGGCTTTTGACATTGACAACCAACATCCGTTCAAAGGAAATATCGATTTGGAAAAGTTGGAAAATGTTTACAAATCTTATCCGAAAGAGCAGATTCCGCTTTGTATTATAACGATTACCTGCAATTCTTCGGGCGGGCAACCTGTTTCTCTGGAAAACATCAAAGCCGTAAAAGAATTGTCCGACCGATACGGCATTTCGATTTTGTTCGATGCGGCGAGATTTGCGGAAAATGCTTACTTCATCAAAACAAGAGAAAAAGGACAATCGCACAAAACGATAAAGGAAATCTGTCGGGAAATGTTCTCCTACGGAAACGGAATGACGATGAGTTCCAAAAAAGACGGATTGGTCAATATCGGCGGTTTTATCGCACTCAAAAATATAGAAACGTTTGAAAAAGCCTCGAATTTTACAATCATTTACGAGGGTTTCATTACTTACGGCGGAATGGCGGGCAGAGATATGTCTGCATTGGCGACAGGTCTGGAAGAAGCGACCGAATTTCCTTATTTGGAAAGCCGAATCAGCCAGGTGGAATATCTCGGCAATCAGTTGATAGAAGCCGGAATTCCGTTGCAGAAACCGATTGGCGGACACGCTGTTTTTATCGATGCACTTTCGTTTTTGCCGAATATAAAACGGGAAGAATTTCCGGCGCAGACTTTGGCGGTCGAACTTTACAAAGAAGCCGGAATACGAGGCGTGGAAATCGGAACTTTACTCGCCGACCGAGACCCGGAAACGCGCGAAAACCGCTATCCGAAACTGGAATTGGTAAGGCTCGCAATCCCGAGAAGAACTTATACCAACAATCATATCGACTACGTTGCGGCAGCAGTGAAAAATGTTTTTGAAAGACGACACGACATCACAAAAGGCTACAAAATAAAACGTGAACCCGAGATTTTGCGGCATTTCACGGTTCAGCTGGATAAGGCGTAATTTTATTGTTCATTAAAAAACTGAACGCTTTTTTAACGCTTTTTGAGGACTAAGTATAAAAACAAAAAAATGCTCTAAAACAAATGTTTTAGAGCATTTTGCACTATTTTGATTGAATAGTTGCGATCCGGACGGGACTCGAACCCGCGACCTCCGCCGTGACAGGGCGGCATTCTAACCAGCTGAACTACCGGATCATTGTTGATAAAGAACGTTTTTCTTTTTCGTGAGTGCAAAAATACAACTTTTCTCATCGTATGCAAATATTTTTCTCATAAAAAATATTTTTTTGTTTTGGTGAAACATAAAATACCGGTTGGTTGCAAAATGAGTTCTGAATATAAAAGATATTGCTCCTCAAAAGATGAATCCTGTTTTTAAAACGAAATTTTATACGTTCCCGTGGAGGAAACATTTGCTTTCTCTGCTTTTACATACTGTTTCACCCACGAAGTGGTCGTACTCACGATGCACGGGTCGGAGCTTCCTGAGAAGCGTTTTGCGGAAACCACATTTCCGGCTTTGTCTACGGTATAGGCAATCGTGATAGAGCCACTTGCCGTACAGTTGTGTGCAGGCTGCGCTCCGCCTCTTCCCATTGTTCCGGGAATGAAACCGATTAATTTTCTGTCTACACCGATTCTGCTGTCGCCATTTCCGTCTCCGCCTAAAGGGTCGCCTGCATTTCCGACACCCGTTCCTGTCCCCTGATTTCCGGCTTTTGTCCCTCTTCCTTTGATTAAATTTCCGATAGCGGCAGTACCCTGTCCGTCGCCACTTCCTGTATTGGAATTGGACTTTTCAGCGGTGGTCTTCGTATTTGTCGTATTGCTTTTGGTTGCAGTATTTTTGTTGGGCGAAGTATTTTTTGTGGTTACTTTTTCTACTTTTTCCTCCTTTTTAACATTGTTTTTGGTGTCTGTTCCGGTAAGGACTTTGTCGTTGACGGTTTCCTTTTTTACCGCTTTTTCGGGTTCGGGCTTAGATTCGGCTTTGGGCTGCGTAACGGGAATGGGTTCTGCTTCAACTGGTGTAACTGCCGCTGCGAGCGAGCCTTCCTGATTGGCAGGCTCTTCCTCTCCGTTTCCGTTTCGGTTGTCTCCGAAATTTATCAGCATGGTGGTAACGATTTCTTTTTCCTTCGGAAAAGAAACCTTCACCGTATACAAAAAGACAAACAGAAGTATGGCAGACCACACCAAAGCGGTAATAACTCCGCTTTTCAGCCTGTCGTTTCTTTCTTCTGCTTTATTGATGGTATAATAGCTCATTACTCGTCCTGTGTTGTTGCAATCGCAATGCCGTACTGGTGTTTTTCTGCGATTTCCATTACGAAGACCACGTCTTTATGAAGACAGTTTTTGTCTGCCCTAATCGTAAATGCCGGTTTGGAATTCCCCCGAAGCCTGTTCACAACCGTATTTTCCAGAAGCGCTCTTTCCGTAGGAACATCATCCACAAAATAAGAACCGTCAGGCTTTATACTTACCGTAAGAGGCTTCTGGTCGCTCGGTGCTTCGCTTTCTCCTTTCGGGAGCTGCACGTCGATAGCGCTCTGATTGGAAAGCGATGAGGTAACCATAAAAAATATAAGCAAAAGCAGAATCACATCTACCATGGCTGCGAGGGAGAATTCGGGATTTGCTTTATTTCTTCGTTTCAGTTTCATTTTTTTGAAACAGATTTTTTAATTAAAATCTGCGGTTTTTTATGGTTTGTTAATGGTGTCAAGAAAATCGGAGGAAAGATTCTGTACTTTTAATACGAATTTATCAATCCTCGTTAAAAGCAGATTGTAGAAGAAATTGGACGGAATTGCCACCGCCAATCCCATTGCCGTATGTCCCAATGCGGTATAAATCCCTTCGGACAGCACC
The DNA here is from genome assembly GCA_049841315.1 of Bergeyella sp. Lineage (GTDB taxonomy): Bacteria > Bacteroidota > Bacteroidia > Flavobacteriales > Weeksellaceae > JASGDB01. The sequence continues at coordinate 15,352 of JASGDB010000158.1, forward strand.
TGTGGAGAATAAGAACCCTCTGCATTCGACATATTGAAGAACGCCATAATAATCCCGATTACCGTTCCCAAAAGCCCCAACATCGGTGCAATACTCGGGATTGCGGCCAAAATGTTCAGGTTTTTTTCGAGCAGGGAAACTTCTATCTGCCCCTGGCTTTCCATTGCGCTTACAATGTCGGAAACAGGACGCCCGATTCGGGTAACGCCTTTTTCCAAAATTCTGGCTTCGGGAATATTCTGCCTTTCGCAGTAATCCACGGCACTTTCTATTTTGCCGTTTTTCAGCAGGTCGTTGATGTTGTTCATTAGGTTGTAATCGTTGATTTTCAGCTGTCTGTTGATGTAGAAAAGTCTTTCCAGAAACAGATAAAGCGAAAGAACGCCCAAGCAGAGGATAATCACCATGACGATATTGGCGAACAGGTTTCCGTGGAACATGATTTTCCAGAAAGAAAATTCCTGAGTGGTTACTTCCGGCACGGAAGTCTGCAGAAGCAAAAAGTTTGAAATTTCTAAAAATGCCATTAATAATATAATTTATTCAGGGTTATAACGAAAAACATAGTTGAATATTGCGGAACGAAACATCACTCCTCCATCCGCAATAAAGAATCACAAAAAAAATCCTTTAATCCTCCGAGACTTCAATCTCGTCCGGTCTGAAATCGCATTTCAGCTTAAACAGAACAGGCTCATCCGAACCTGTGTAGAAATCGTCGATTGTTCCTTTCCAGTAAAGCTGTAAATCTCCCTCATTGTTTTGGTCGAAGCTCAGCTCATTATCGTAGATAAAGGCTTCTTCATCGTCAAAAAGGTCGACTTCCGTGTAGGATTCTTCATCGCTGTCGTTGACGGTAAAAGTTTTCCCTTCAAGCTCGCCGGAATCAATCGGAAAATCCGAAATATCGAAAGACAGCTGAGGAAAATTATACTGCAGAGAATCGTCGTCCACATGGTCGAGCGAATCGTCGGTAATCACTTCTACTTCCAGAAAGTGCTGTTTGTTGCTGTAAACCGCCTTGCAGTACGTGCTTTTTATGTAGTATTTTAGCGTTTCTTCGGGGTGATAAATTTTTAAAATCCCTTTCATTTCAACAGAGAATAGATAAACAATGTTTTAAACTCGCAAACAAAGATAAAAAATAGATTAATTGAACAAAGTTTTTTTGTGTTTATTTTAAAAAAAACACAAGATAAAAATGCGATAAAATCAAAAAGAGAGCTTTAGTAAATCTGATATTGCGGATTAGTAATAAAATTGTTTGTATCCTTATTTTGCCATATAAACAGAAAAACTATTTTTGCAGTATGGTTAAGAACGGTGAAGAACAGTTCCGCAGAATGGATGCGCTTTCCGAAGCAGGTACGCCCTTTTTTTTCATGATAGATTTTCTCATGGAAAATGCGGAAATTTTTCTCGCAGATGAAATTCAAAAAAATGGTTTATTAATTGATTTTCAAAATTTTAGAAATACAACAGAGCAACGCGATGTCATTTCTGATTTTCAGTTTGTTTCCTTTCCCGAAACCAAAGAAGAATACAAAAAAGGCTTCGATTTCGTACAGAAAAACCTGAAATTAGGAAACTCCTACCTCATCAATTATACCCGAAAAACAAAAATAGAAACCAGCGTTTCTCTCGAAGAAATTTTCTATCTTTCGCAGGCGAAATATAAAGTTTTGTATCCCGGAAAATTCGTTTTTTTTTCTCCCGAAACATTTGTGGAAGTGAAAGACAACCGGATTTTCACGCATCCGATGAAAGGAACCATTGACGCTTCCATAGAAAACGCTTCCGAAAGGCTGAAAAACGACGAAAAGGAAAAAGCCGAACATTACACCGTCGTCGATTTGCTCAGGAATGATTTGAGCATGGTTGCCGATGAGGTGAAACTCGATGAATTTCAGAGAATTGACCTGATTCGGACGAGGCAAAAAAATCTTCTCGCGATGAGTTCGGAGATTTCGGGAAACCTCAAACCCGAATTTCAGAACAAAACAGGAAGCCTGATGAAAACCCTGCTTCCCGCTGGTTCGATTTTAGGCGCACCGAAACCCAAAACGCTGGAAATCATTCTTCAGGCAGAAGGTTACGACAGAGGGTTTTACACAGGCGTTTGCGGTTGGTTTGATGGAAAAAATCTCGATTCCTGCGTGATGATTCGCTTCATCGAAAACGAAAACGGAACTTTATACTTCAAAAGCGGAGGTGGAATTACGCACAAAAGCCGTCTGAACGACGAATATCAGGAAATGAAAAACAAAATCTATGTACCGGTTCATTGAAAGCATAAAAGTAGAAGACCAGAAAGCCGGGCTTTTGGAGCTTCACCAGAAAAGAGTGGATGAAACGTTTGCCCATTTCGGGAAAGCGGATTCCGCTATCAGCGTTGAGAGCATTTTCCGCAGTCTGGAACATGACGAAGACGGGCTTTACAAACTGAGAATCGCCTACAATTTGGAAGGCGATTTCCGAACGCAGATGATTCCGTACGCTATTCCCGAAATTGATGATTTTCAATTAATCGAAAACAACGAATTAGACTATTCCTTTAAATATGAAGACCGCGCGGAATTTGAAAAAATGAAAGACAAAGCAAGCGCAGAAGAAATCATCATCGTGCAAAACGGACACATTACCGACACCTCGTTTTCCAATCTCCTGTTCCTGAAAAAAAAGGAATGGTTCACGCCTGCTACTTATCTCCTGAACGGCGTTCAGCGACAACACCTCCTGAAAACCAACAAGATAAAGGAATCAGAAATCACCATGGAAAACATTAGGGAATATTCTCATTTTCAAATCATTAACGCAATGAATGATTTTGATGACATGTTCATTTACCCGATACAGAAAATCATTAATCTTCCGGAGAATAGTGAGGATGTTGAGCTGTAAATTTAAAAGCAAAGGGCAAAAATAAAATAAGTGTTCTCAATGCAGTAAGAAATAAATTGGTACACAGAATAATGGCTGTCATCACCAGAAAACAGCCATTCTTATCAATGGAAAGAATTTTTATCACAAAAAAATTTCATTAATTCTTGTTTATTAACATAGAAATCTTTGCCTTTAAAAACAATACAATCTTCATATATTTTTCTCGAAAAATTCGGATTAACAAAAAAACTTCTACTTTTGCAGAAATTTTGTCCTTAATAATATGTCCAAAAATTTAGTTATCGTAGAGTCTCCTGCAAAGGCAAAAACCATTCAGAAATACCTCGGGAAAGATTTTGAAGTGAAATCGAGTTTCGGGCATATCCGCGATTTGCCGAAAAAAGGAATGGGAATCGATTTGGGAACTTTTACGCCGGATTACGAAGTTTCCGCCGATAAGAAAAAAATTGTTGCCGAACTGAAAGATGCCGTAAAAAAAGCCGACACGGTTTGGCTCGCTTCCGATGAAGACCGCGAAGGAGAAGCAATTGCGTGGCATTTGGCTCAGGAACTGAAATTAAAGGACGAAAACACCAAACGAATCGTTTTCCACGAAATTACGAAAAATGCCATTTTAAAAGCCGTTGAAAATCCGCGAAAAATCGACCAGAATCTCGTGAATGCGCAACAGGCAAGACGAGTTCTCGACAGAATCGTAGGTTTTGAAATGTCGCCCGTTCTCTGGAAAAAAGTGAAAACCGGACTTTCCGCAGGTCGTGTTCAGTCGGTTGCGGTGCGTCTGATTGTGGAAAGAGAGCAGGAAATCCGTGAATTTCAGCCGAAAGCAAGTTATAAAATCGAAGGACAATTTTTAAATTCTGAAAAGCAGGAAATTTCCGCAAAACTGAAAAAAGATTTTGACAAGGAATCCGAAGCGGAGAAATTTTTAGAGCAATCCAAAGAAACGGAATTCAAAGTTCTGAATGTCGAGAAAAAACCCGGAACACGCTCTGCATCTGCACCTTTTACCACTTCCACGTTACAGCAGGAAGCGAGTAATAAATTAGGTTACGGCGTTACGACGACAATGCGTGTCGCCCAAAGATTGTACGAAGAAGGGTACATTACCTATATGAGAACCGACTCCGTGAATCTTTCTCAGGAAGCGATTAATTCAGCGAAAAATTATATTGTTAAAGAATACGGCGAAAATTATTCAAAGCCTCGAAATTATACCACGAAATCATCATCGGCGCAGGAAGCCCACGAAGCAATCCGTCCGACCGATTTTTCCGTGAAATCCATTGGTGATGCACAGTTGAACAAACTGTATCAGTTGATTTACAAAAGAACTTTGGCTTCGCAAATGGAAAATGCGAAGATTGAAAAAACCGTTATCGAAATCGGAAATTCCAAACTGCCTTTCAACTTTGAAGCGCAGGGAGAAGTGATTGTTTTTGACGGATTTTTGAAAGTTTACGAAATCACGAAAGAGGAAGACGATGAAGACAACGAAAAACTATTACCGAAAGTTTTAGTTGGTGAAATTTTAGATTATAAAAAAATTACCGCTACCGAAAAATTCACGAAAGCACCTGCAAGATATACCGAAGCAGGTTTGGTAAAAAAATTAGAAGAATTGGGAATCGGAAGACCGTCAACGTACGCTCCGACCATTCAGACCATTCAAAACCGTGAATACGTCGACAAAAGAGAAATCGAACCGCAGACCCGTGAAATCGTAAAAATGACACTCGGGAAAACCGGAGTGAAAAAAGAAGTGCTTACCGAAAAATTCGGAGGCGATAAAAATAAATTCGTTCCGACCGACATCGGCGAAGTGGTAAATGAATTTCTGACCAACAATTTTGCGGAAATTTTGGATTACGGATTTACCGCAAGAGTAGAGGAAGGTTTCGACGAAATTGCCGACGGAAAAGAGCAGTGGAAAGAAATGATGACGGATTTCTATTCCAAATTTCATCCGAGAATCGAAGATGTGGAAGAAAATGCGGAACGTGCAACCGGCGAAAGAATTTTAGGAAAAGACCCGAAAACCGGAAAAGACGTTCACGCGAGAATCGGACGTTTCGGACCGATGATTCAGATTGGCGAATCTGATGATGAGGAGAAACCGATTTACGCTTCCTTAATGGCGAATCAAAATATCGCAACCATTACGCTGGAAGAAGCATTGGAACTGTTCAGACTTCCTTTTGATTTGAAGGATTTTGAGGGGAAAAATGTTTCCGTCGGAGTCGGAAGATTCGGGCCTTATGTGAAATGGGGTGAAACATTTATCTCGATTCCGAAAGGCGAAGACCCGCTTTCCGTGAATCAGGAGAGAGCGGAAGAAATCATCCGTGAAAAGCAGAAAGCCGACGCTCCGATTGCGACGTACAAAGGCGAACCTGTAACGAAAGGAACGGGAAGATTCGGGCCTTTCATCAAATATCAGAGCATTTATGTGAATGTTCCGAAGAAATACGATTTCGACAATCTTTCGCAAAGCGACATCAATGAACTGATTGATGCAAAATTGGAAAAAGAAGCGAACCGTTACATCCAGCAATGGGAAAAGGAAAAAATTTCCATTGAAAACGGACGTTGGGGTGCTTTCATTAAATTCGGAAAAGCGAATTTCAAAATTCCGAAGAACAAAAAAGACGAAAAATACACCGCCGAAGAACTGAAAGAAGTATCTTTGGAAGAAGTGAAAAAATGGATTACGGCGCAGGATAAGAACGCATTTGCCGAAAAGAAAAAACCGGCGGCTAAAAAGCCCGCAGCGAAGAAAACAACGGCAAAGAAAAAATAATTGTAAAATGCCAGAACTGAGTTCTGGCATTTTTTTGTTTTACGGCAATCCAATACAACCATTTAATCTTTTTCCTATCTTTGCGAAAGACATCAACGAAAAATAAATAAGTGTTTATGCTTATTGCTTTGCAAAAGAAAATTTGGCGATTTTAATGTACGCAAAGGCAAAAGTAAAGACACCCACGATTGCGTGGGCTGTTCTGCTTTTGTGTACAGGTAGCCAAATACCTCTTTTGCGAAGCGTGAATTTGCTCACGCTTTTTTATTTTAAAAATTTTGATGAGAACGATGAATCTTAATTTTTAAAATTTTATACTATGAAAAAACTACTTTTTTCTGTTGCGGTTTTGGCAACAACTTTCGCTTTCGGGCAGATTACGCTTCAATATTCTTTTCCCGATACGGAATATGTCTATGCTTATACTGCAGGAAGCGAAATGTTTTACGTTTCACAAACGCAGGATAACAAACTGAAAATCTACAATGCGGATTATTCTTTGAAGAAGACCATTAATGTTCCGATTCCTTCGGGTTATACACTGTTATTTGACACAGAAGATTTTAACGGACCTTCGTTTGCCGTTTCAAAACACATTTTCAATACCGATGACAAATATGAATTTATGATTGAAGCATACTATTATACTTTAGGTAAAAACTACACAAAATTGTTGTTAATCGATGAAGACGGAACATTAATCAAAGATTTTCATCCGAGCCCGACAACCAAAAGATATAGAGAAAATTATGTGGTTTATCACGATTCATCAGCCAATATCAACAAACTGATTGTTCACAATTGGATTAATGATTATGATGACCAAGCCGATGTTTACAGTCTGTCAACTTCCGAACTAACGACAAGAGAAATCCAATCCAAAGGAAAACTTTCCGCTTTTCCCGTTCCAACCAATAAAATTCTCAATATCATCAATCCTGATAACGGAGCAAATGTGGTAGAAATTTACGATGCTTCGGGAAAAATGGTAGCCCATAAAAATTTCTTCAAAAACGAAAACAAAATTTCCGTAGATGTGGAAAATCTTCCAAAAGGTTTGTATATGTACAAAGTCGGAGATTTAAGCTCGAAGTTTATTAAGAACTAAAACTCAAAAAAATATGAAAAATCAGCGAGAAAAAACACATTTTCGCTGATTTTTTTACTTAAAAATTTCATTAAAAATCCTTATATTCGCACTCTTAAATTTTGCATCAGAATAGATTGAAAATGAAGAAGTTTAACGAATATAAAACGCTCAGCCTTACCCAAACCGCAGAAAACATTGCGGCTTTCTGGAAAAACAACGATACGTTCAAAAAATCCGTGGAAATCCGCGAAGGACAGCCGGAATTTGTTTTTTATGAAGGTCCGCCGTCCGCAAACGGATTGCCGGGAATTCATCACGTTATGGCGAGAGCGATTAAGGATATTTTCTGCCGTTTCCAGACGCAGAACGGGAAACAGGTTTTTCGTAAAGCAGGTTGGGACACGCACGGACTTCCCGTAGAATTGGGTGTTGAGAAAGAATTGGGCATCACGAAAGAAGACATCGGAAAGAAAATTTCCGTGGAAGAATACAACGAAGCGTGTAAAAATGCCGTAATGAAATACACCGATGTCTGGAACGATTTGACAGAAAAAATCGGTTATTGGGTGGATTTGGACAATCCGTATATCACTTACGAACCGAAATATATGGAATCCGTTTGGTGGCTTTTGAAGCAACTTTACGATAAAAATCTTTTGTATAAAGGCTACACCATTCAGCCGTATTCCCCGAAAGCGGGAACGGGACTTTCTTCCCACGAACTGAATCAACCGGGAACGTATCGCGATGTTTCGGATACGACGGTTGTGGCTCAGTTTAAAAGCCCCCTAACCCCCAAAGGGGGAAATTCCAATTCGATTATGAAAGCGTTTAACTCCCCTCCTTTGGAGGGGTCGGGGGAGGCTTATTTCTTGGCTTGGACGACCACACCTTGGACTTTGCCGTCAAACACCGCTTTAACGGTTGGAAACGATATTGATTATGTTTTAATTAAAACATTTAACCAATATACTTTTGAGCCAATTAATGTGATTTTAGCAAAAGCATTGGTTTCAAAACAATTCGGAAAAAAATATGTTGAAGTTTTTTCAGATGAAGAATTTAACGATTTCTCCCCTTTGGGGGAAGGGGGGCTTCCTTATCAAATTTTAGCCGAAACAAAAGGGAAAAATTTAGTTGGAATTCAATATGAGCAACTTGTCCCTTGGTTTTTACCTGCCGAAAATCCCGAGAAAGCGTTTGTCGTGATTTCGGGGGATTTTGTAACGACGGAAGACGGAACGGGAATCGTTCACACCGCTCCGACTTTTGGTGCAGATGATGCGAAAGTGGCGAAAGATGCGGGAGTTCCGCCGATGCTGGTAAAAGACGAAAACGATAATTTAGTTCCGTTGGTGGATTTGCAAGGTCGTTTCATTAAAGGAGAAAAAGTTCCCGAAATGTTCAGCGGAAAATACATTAAAAACGAATATTACGACGAAGGAACTGCACCCGAAAAATCTTGGGACGTCAATCTGGCAATCCTTTTAAAAGAGGAAAACAAAGCCTTTAAAGTTGAAAAATACGTCCACTCTTATCCGCATTGCTGGCGAACCGATAAGCCGGTTTTGTATTATCCTTTGGACTCTTGGTTCGTGAAAATGACTGCGGTAAAAAACCGTTTGGTAGAACTGAACGAAACGATTAATTGGAAACCGAAATCTACCGGAGAAGGTCGTTTTGCAAACTGGCTGGAAAATGTAAATGATTGGAATTTATCTCGTTCAAGATATTGGGGAATTCCGTTGCCGATTTGGAGAACGGAAGATTTGAGGGAAGAAAAAATCATCGGTTCGGTGGAAGAATTGTATAATGAAATCGAAAAATCCATTTCGGCAGGATTGATGCCGGAGAATCCGTTCAAAGGGTTTGAAATCGGCAATATGTCCGATGAAAATTATTCCAAAGTGGATTTGCATAAAAACGTGACCGACCAAATCGTTCTCGTTTCCGAAAGCGGAAAACCGATGAAGCGGGAAAGCGATTTGATAGACGTTTGGTTCGACAGCGGTTCGATGCCCTATGCACAACTGCATTATCCTTTTGAAAATAAAAATCTCATCGACGAAAGAAAGGCGTATCCTGCGGATTTCATTGCGGAAGGTGTTGACCAGACTCGTGGCTGGTTTTATACGCTTCACGCGATTGGAACGGCGGTTTTCGATTCGGTTGCTTATAAAAATGTGGTTTCCAACGGTTTGGTTCTCGACAAAAACGGACAGAAAATGTCCAAACGTTTGGGAAATGCGGTTGACCCGTTTGAAACTTTGACAAAATACGGTCCCGATGCGACACGTTGGTATATGATTTCCAATGCGAATCCTTGGGAAAACCTGAAATTCGACATTGAGGGAATTGATGAAGTCCGCAGAAAATTCTTCGGAACTTTATATAATACGTATTCGTTTTTTGCTTTGTATGCGAATGTCGATAATTTTAATTATTCCGAAAAAGACGTGGAAAACCGTCCGGAAATCGACCGCTGGATTTTGTCTGAATTAAATTTATTAATCAAAGAAGTAAAATCGTTCTACGAAGATTACGAACCGACCAAAGTAGCGAGAGCAATCAATACTTTTGTGAACGATAATCTCTCGAACTGGTATGTTCGTTTGTGCAGAAGACGTTTCTGGAAAGGCGATTACACCGAAGACAAAATTTCGGCTTACCAAACGCTTTACACTTGTCTGGAAACCATTGCGAAACTTTCCGCACCGATTGCACCGTTCTTTACCGACCAACTGTATCAGGATTTGAACACCGTTACCGGAAAAGACAACGCGGAATCCATTCACTTAACGGATTTCCCTGTTGCGGACGAAAGTTTAATCGATACCGATTTGGTGGAAAAAACACATCTCGCTCAGCAAGTTACGTCAATGGTATTTTCTTTGAGAAAAAAGGAAAACATCAAAGTAAGACAACCTTTGCAAAAAGTGATGATTCCGGTTTTGGACAAGAAAACGGAAGAACAGATTTTAGCCGTTTCCGAACTGATAAAACAGGAAGTGAACGTAAAAGAATTGCAGTTAATCAACGCCGAAGAAGCATCGCATTTAATTGTAAAACAGATAAAACCGAATTTTAAAACATTGGGGTCACGTCTCGGGAAAGATATGAAAGCGGTTGGAAATGAAATTATTAACCTCAATTCAGACCAAATTCAACATCTGGAAAAAGAAGGAAAAATGGAAATTTCCGGCTACGAAATTACGTTGGACGATGTGGAGATTTTAACCAAAGATATTCCGGGTTGGACAGTCGCAAGTGAAGGGAAAATCACGGTGGCACTGGATTTGACAATGACAGACGAACTGAAATCCGAAGGAATCGCAAGAGAATTTATTAATAGAATTCAGAATTTGAGGAAAGACAAGGATTTTGAATTAACTGACAGAATTTCAATCGAATTGGAAGAAAATTGCTCGTTCAAAACAGAACTTATCAACAATGAAGCATATATTTCTTCGGAAGTATTGTGTAATAAAATAGAATTTGTAAATTCACTCGCAAATTTCGACGAAATAGAAATTGACGAAGTGAAATTTAAAGTAAACATTAATAAAATTTGAGAATTTGATAGGGTTTGATGTCGTTTGATTTTCAAACTTTCAAACAACATCAAACATTCAAACTATTTTAAACCAAAAGGAACTATGGCAGAAGAAAGACAACGATACAACGATGCTGATTTGCAGGAGTTTAAAAAACTGATTCAGGAAAAAATAGATAAAGCCGAAAAAGATTTGGCACTCATCAACGAAAATTTCGTGAACGACCAGAATAACGGAACGGACGATACATCGCCGACATTCAAAGCCTTTGAAGAAGGTGCGGAAACGCTGAGCAAGGAGCAAAATGCAATTTTGGCAGGAAGACAGGAAAAATTTATCCGCGACCTGAAACACGCCTTAATCCGCATCGAAAACAAAACCTACGGAATCTGTCGCGTAACCGGAAAACTGATTCCGAAAGAACGCTTAATGGCCGTTCCTCACGCTACTTTGAGCATTGAGGCGAAAAATATGCAGAGATAGATTTTTCAATTTTCAGCAAAAGTTGTTTAATTTTTGACAAGGAAAAATAAATGAAACTACCACGATACGAACTTATTGCCGAAGAATCATTAACGGTTTTTGAATTTACAAGCGAGGGAACGAAAGGACAAATTCCAAAACTGATAAAATTCAGCGAAACCACTCTGAAAGGGTTTTACAACCTTGCTTTTGGCGACAAAGATTTGCAAACGGGAGAGATTGATGACAAAGCCGTTTCCAACAACGGAGATAGCGAAAAAGTATTAGCAACGGTAGTTTCAGCCGTTTTTGCTTTTACGGATTTGAACAAAGAAGCGTGGGTTTACGCCACCGGAAGCACAAAATCCCGAACAAGATTATACAGAATGGGCATCACAAAATATTTTGACGAAGTGAAACAGGATTTTCACGTTTTTGGAATGTTGGACGGAGAATGGCACGAATTTGAAAAAGAAATTGAATACACCGCATTTGTGGTAAAACGAAAATAAGCGTAACTTTACAACACAATTTAATATTGGAAATTATGAAAACAATACAAGAATTGAACGAAAAGAAAGTTCCGATTGTAAGAATTGACAAAACATTGGAAAAATACAAAGCAATGCCCATTTTTCAAGACAAAGTGGACAAAGCAAACGAAGCATTAAGAACGGTCGGACTTCCAAAGTTGGCGAAAAATATGCAGAGATAGGTTTTAGGACTTAGGTTTTAGGGATTAGTTATTGCAACCGGCAACCCAATCTCCAAAACCCGTTACCTAATCCCTAAAACCTAATCCCTAAAAAAAATGAAGAAAATAGCATTTGTAACCCTACTCATTCTTTTCATCGACCAGTTTTCGAAATACTATATCAAAACTCATTTTTCGCTTGGAGAGAGTGTTCCCGTTTTCGGACTGGATTGGTTTAAACTGACGTTTGTGGAGAATCCGGGAATGGCATACGGATTTCATTTCGGCGGACTTATCGGGAAATATTTTCTGGTAATAGTAAGGATTTTTCTGATTGGCGGAATGATTTATCTGTTCAGAAAATGGCTGAAAGAAGGTGTGTCAAATTATCTCCTGATTCCAATGGCGATGATTTTTGCCGGAGCAATCGGAAACCTGATTGACGGAATGTTTTACGGAATGATTTTCGACAGCGGAACGGTTTTCGACGAATCGGTGGAACGCTGGATTCCCTATAATAGTATTTCGGAAATCGTGCCTTTCGGGCAGGGATATTCCTCGTTTATGAAAGGTTGTGTTGTCGATATGCTTCATTTTCCTTTGGTGGATTGGTATGTTCCTGAAAATTTCCCTCTGATTGGCGGAAAGCACATCGAGTTTTTCAAATATATCTTTAATGTAGCGGATTCTGCAATTACCGTTGGAGCGGTTCTTCTTTTTATTTTCAGGAAAAAGGCGTTTCCGAATGGGTTTGATTTTTAAAATGTAATAACAATATAAAATTATGAAAAAAAGTATTTTACTTATAGGTTTTACCTTACTTTCATTTTTGGGTAAAGCACAGGAAATGCCACCCGCACCAATTACCAGTGGTGCAAGAGGGGCTGAATGTAATGGACTTCTTTATACAGCCAAAATAACTGATTGTTCTAAAAGTAAACTTTCTTGTTATAAGAAATTATATGTTGATGCTTCTTGTGGCGGAAATCAATACAGCGAGAACATAAAAATTTCAATGGAAGATTATAAAATAAAAAAATCAATCAAAATTGAAAATGAATTAAAAAACACAAAAAATCCTAATTTTATACTTATTAGCAAATATCTTCGTCAGCAAAGAGAAAATATACAAAAAAAGAGTAATATTAAGTCTTTCGTCAAAATTAAAAAGAAAATAATTAAAATTGAAAGTAAATTAACTTCAAGTGAAGAAAAACAATTAGAAAAAATATTGGAAAAATAACTTGTAAACTTCGGAAAATTTCCCGAAGTTTTTTCTTTTGCTTACATTTGTGATATGGATATTTTCAGTTTACTCGAAAAATACAAATTGGCAAATGTTGCTCTTAGTTTGGAACAAGAGCGGGAACTTATTGCGGAGTATATCCATTCCACCAACCAATTAGAGGGAAATACCCTTACGCTGGCTCAAACCAAATCTATTATTGATAACGGAGAAGTTTCGGGACAAAATATCAAAACCCGTGATATTTTGGAGCAAAAGGGAACGTATAAAGCCCTTATCAGAATGATGAAAGCCGTTGCGGAACAAGAACCTTTGTCAATAGAATTGATGAAAGAACTGAACTGGCTTACGATAGGAACGCTGTTTCAAGACGATTACTACCTCAGTTACAAGGAAAAAGGGCAGAAATTCGGAGATTTCAAAGTGAAAAATAACCGGATTCTCATCACAACTTCGGACGGACAACAAGTTTTTATAGAACCTTTAAGCACTCCGGAAAACGTGTTGCTCAATATGAAAATGCTTATTCAAAGGATTGAAAACAGCGAGAAAAATGTTATCGAAAAGGCAGCATTTTTGGCACAGGAAATTTGGCTCAATCAACCTTTCATTGACGGAAACAAACGAACAGCGAGGTTACTCATTAATTTTATGACGATGAAAGAGGGATTTCCTTTATTTACGTATGATAAAAAAGGAGCGTATTTCAACGATATACTCGTGAATCAATACACCACAGGAAAAGCGGGATTAATTCAGGATTTCATTACCGAATCTTTGGAAAACCGCATTCACGAACTTTTGGATTTAGGGAACAAAAAACCTCAAAATTTTGGCGGACTTCGGTTTATGTTGTGAATAATTGTAGTAGTTTTGTTTTTGTCATATTCTCAGTCAAAAAATGAAAAAACTTTTCAAAAATTTTTTTGGCTCTTCGCCATTTTGTATGGAAAAAAAATATCCATATTATTTTAAAATGACCTCGGAAACGGAGGCGTTAAAAATTTTAAAGAATTTTCGTTAAAAAATTTCCACTGTTCGAGGGCGGGACAAAA
>JASGDB010000159.1:0-21214 GCA_049841315.1 Bergeyella sp.
AAATTTTGTCCCGCCCTCGAACAGTGGAAATTTCTTAACGAAAATTCTTTAAAATTTTTAACGCCTCCGTTTCCGATGTCATTTTAAAATAATATGGATATTTTTTTTCCATACAAAATGGCGAAGATCCAAATTAATTTTTGTTTTTTTTTGATATTAAAGGTGTTTAAACTTATTGGTATTGTGTTGACGTAACCTAAAAAATGTCCCGTAGGGGCAAACTGTTCATAGAAAAAATAAATTTAGCGTAAAAAAGCTCCGGAGGAGCGACCTGATAATTTCACAGGTTGCTACGGAGCTTAATGTTTGGGAACACAAATAATTTCTATGAACAGAACGCTCCTCCGGAGCATTATAAAAAAATGCATGAATTTTAATAACCCTTATCATTTTTTTTCAAAAAAATTTTTATTTTTGGCTTGTTAATCTTTAAAATTTTAGAATTATGAAAACTATAATTTTAATACTTACATCGGCTTTTATGCTATTTTCTTGCAATAGTGATGAAGATAATTTTACAATACAAAATATTAATCCTGTTTTGATTGGAAAAGGGAATGATAATAATAATGTTCCCCCGCAAAATTCTAAAATAACAAATTCTGCCGAATGGAACGCTTTACTAAGCTCGTTTGGAAGTAGCATTACATCTACGTTTACTGAAACTAATATTGATTTCAATACATTTGATGTAATTGTTACAGTTGATGAAATAAGACAAGATTCAGGGCATTCGAGAACAATCACAAGTATTGTAGAGAATCAGAATGATATTGTTGCAGTAATAGTCAATGAATATGCTGGAACCGGTTATACGGTATTAACTCGACCCTATCATATCGTAAAAATTCCAAAATCCAGTAAACCGATAGTTTTTCAGTAGTTTTAAACATTTCTGCGTATATTTTTATAAACTCAAAATTTCCCGTAGGGATAAGCTATTCATAGAAAAAAATAAATGCGGCGTAAAAAAAACCTAACAGGTTTCAGAAACCTGTTAGGTTTAAATAAATAAATTCCAATCTCTTCTACCAATCTCTTTTCTTCAAAATCCAGTACGAACCAAAAATGAACAAAAGACACCAAATACTACACGCAATCACGCTTTCGGCAGGATATTGATAATGATATTCAACTCCGAAAATTTTTGCACCTTTCAATCGCATTATCGGATTAGAAATGAGTTGAGACATACTTTCCAAAGGTAAAATTTTGGAAAAGAAAAATGAATCGTACATTATTTTTTCGGCTTGCTCCGGATTTAACCCTCTGAATTTGATATAACTTTCCACACCGCCTAAAATCCCCTCTGCAGTCCACCATAAAAAGAAAGCCAGAAGCACAAAAATAGATTTTCGGAACAGAACGGAAAGGAACATCAGAAAACAGAAAAACGTAAAGAGTTTCAGAAAATAATGAGCGATGAAAAACATTTCTTTAAAAACCAGCTCCGATTCCGTAGATTCCGAATAGCTGTAACCGATAATCAGCGTCAAAACAAATACGACCAAAGTGGAAATAAAAGTGAATGAAAATATCGTCAGTAATTTTGAGGAAATAAATTCTTCACGGCTCAAACCGTCGATAAGATTTTGTTTAAACATTCGGTTCGTGAACTCCTGACAGATTGAAAAAACGATAATCAATCCCAAAAATATTTTTAAAATAGCGACAATCCACGTTGTGAAATTCCAGATTTCGGGGAAGTTGTAAATACCTTGTTCTTTGAGATTAATCTGGAATCCTTCCGTAATTTTTATATCCACCAAACCGATGAAAAGCAGGGCTGCCAGAATGATAAAATACAAAACGGAAAAAATCCTGAATGGTTTGTATGCGAGATTTTTATAAAATTCTAATGTAAATAATCGTTTCATCTTATTGTTTTTTTACAAGTTCAAGGAATTGGGTTTCGAGCGATTGTTTTTTCTTCACGATTTGTGAAAGATAAATGCCTTTTTCGGCAATTTTCCGGTTGAGTTCGGAGGCGGAAATATCTTCATTAATAACTGCAATGAGCAAATCTCCTTCTTTTTTCACATCGGAAAACAGTTGAAATTCATTCAGAATTTGGAGAAGATTTTCGTTGTCATCGGCTTTCAGTTCAAAAAATCCTTTGGAATTGCTCATTCCGTCCACACTTCCGCAATAGATGGCGTTTCCTTCTTTGAGAACGATAACGTGCGAACAGATTTTCTCGATTTCGTCCAGAAGATGACTCGCAATGATAATCGTAATGCCCTGTTTGGCAATATCGGAAATAATTTCCCTGATTTGAATGATTCCTTCCGGGTCAAGTCCGTTGGTCGGTTCGTCTAAAATAAGGACTTCCGGTTCGTTCAAAAGAGCCGAAGCAATCGCAAGACGCTGTTTCATTCCCAAAGAATACGTTCTGAAAGCGTCTTTTTTTCGCTCCAAAAGTCCGACAACGGAAAGCACTTCATCAATTCTCGAATGAGGTGTTCCTTTGATTTCGGCAACGATTTTAAGATTTTTTTCAGCACTGAGATACGGATAAAAATTCGGCTGTTCGATAATCGCACCGATTTTTTTGAGCGTTTCCGCCGTTGTTCCTTTTTCTCCAAACCAGTACCAGTCGCCCGAAGTAGGATTTATCGTGGTAAGAAGCATTCCGAAAGTGGTAGATTTTCCGCTTCCGTTCGGGCCGAGCAAACCGTAAACATTTCCTTTTTCCACATCGAAAGAAATATTGTTCACAACCACCCGCTTGAATTTTTTCGTGAGATTTTTAACCAAGAGGATTTTTTCCATAGTTTTCATTTTTGTAATCAATTAGTAGGGAAATTTGTGTTTTTGTTACGGCAGGTTATTTATCGTTTAAATTTAAAATATTTTGTTTCAAAAACCTTTTCAAAACAAGAAAATCCTTATCTTCATCGCATGAAAGAATATATTGTAAAAAGAGAAATGGTATTGAGGCTTGTATCTCTGCTTTTCGTAGTTGGTTCGGTTTTCCTCGATGACCTCGTAATGAAGCTGGCGCTTCTGTTCATCGGAGTTTTGGGACTTATTTTGATTGCCAATGCGAAAGGGCAGAAAAGTCTTGTAATTCTGTTTTCCGTACTGCTTTTGGCAGCTGTCGGTGGCTATTTTTACTTGAAAATGCAGCAGGGATAGCGTATTTTTGGTTTTAAACCTCATAGTTTTTTGAAATCTATGAGGTTTAATAAAGCTAAAATCCCATTTACCACTCTAAAACTTAGGAATTTCCGTAGCATCAAATTCTTTGATAAGATTTGAGAACACCGTTTCCACAGGCAAAATTTCGTCAATCAAAGCGGAAACCTGACCAATTTCCAGTTCGCCTTCCTCCAAATCGCCTTCAAACATTCCCTTTTTGGCTCGGGCTCTGCCTAATGCGTTTTTCAGTTCTTCCGCATTTCTGCCTTTTTCGTAGAGTGCTTCAAGCTGATTATAAAAATGGTTTTTCACCAGCCGGACGGGTGCTAATTCTTTCAATGTAAGCTGTGTATCGCCTTCTTTCAGTTCCGTGATTTTTTTCTTCCAGTTTTCGTGGGAACTTGCTTCTGTCGTTGCGGCAAACCGAGAACCTATCTGAACGCCTTCTGCACCGAGAACCATTGCGGCTTTCATCTGCGCTCCGGTGGCAATTCCGCCGGCTGCAATCAGCGGTGTGGAAATCTGTTTTTTTACATTCGGGATAAGGCAAAAAGTCGTCGTTTCATCTCTACCGTTGTGTCCGCCGGCTTCAAATCCTTCCGCAACAATGGCATCTACTCCGGCTTCTTCGCATTTCAGGGCAAATTTGGCGGAAGAAACTACGTGGGCGACTTTGATTCCCTCTTTTTGTAAAATTTCCGTATAGGTTTTGGGATTTCCTGCGGAAGTGAATACAATCCTTACTTTTTCTTCGAGAATGATATTGATGGCTTCCTCAAGATTAGGATATAAAAGCGCAATATTCACCCCGAAAGGTTTGTCCGTCGCTTGTTTGCATTTTGCGATGTGCTCCCGCAAAACATCAGGATACATGCTTGCAGAACCGATAAGCCCGAGACCTCCGCAGTTGGAAACCGCAGAAGCCAGCCTCCAGCCGGAATGCCAAACCATTCCACCCTGAACTATGGGATAGCGGATATTGAAAAGATTACAGATTCTGTTTCTGTTTTCGTTGTACAAATGCTCGGCAATGCCGAAGTGAATAAAATTGCTCATCCTCAAAAATAAAAAAAAATCCTCAAAATAGTTTGAGGATTTTATTGAATTATTCAGAATATGTTAAAATACAGGAGTTTTTATGCTCCGGCAGTAATGATGAAAAATATAAGAATCTACTTAATAATAATCTTCTCCGAAGTTTTCTTCCCTTCAGACTGGAATACCAAAACATACATTCCCGGAGCTAAATTTTTAGAAAAATTGTTTTTCCCTTTGCTGATAATTCCTAAATCAAGGATTTTGCCGGAAAGGTCTGTAAGAACATAATTTCCCGATTTTTCTGTTTCCAGTGTGAAGTTTCCGTTACTTGGATTAGGAAAAAGTTTGAGTTTTTGAACTTTGGTATCCTGAGCTGAAAGCGAAGCCGCGCAGTCATAAGGTTTATAGATTATTGTTCCGGGATTTTTGCGGCCAATTACGGCTTCCACCATTTCATCCGTAGACAACTCTCCTTCTCTCCAGCAATTTCCTACGGCGCTAATGGTGTTATCAGTGTTATTGAAAAACGCTATGGTATTTCCACTGTTGGCATTGTCTTTAAAAATATTATTTCCCGGGTCGGCTTCCGTACCTAAATCCGCAATTCCGGTAGTAGGCATTGTAACTCCCCACAAATTGTTTCTGATTTGATTGTTCCGTACTATCACATTTTTTATACTGTACAAAGAAATTCCGCTTCCTCCGTTAGCAGGAACGGTTTCCGTATCATTGTATTCAAGAATGTTGTTTTTAATGATTCCTTCAGCGTTTGCTCCCTGTGTGTTGATTCCGTAACGGTTGTTTTTCACTGTGTTTCCTTCAATTCTGAAACGAGTGGCACTGCCCAACAGCATTGACACGGATATTCCGCCGACTTTGGTAAGCTCCCGGTTCCCGATTACGGTATTATTAATAACTCTCACGGAATCCGTAACCGACATTCCGATGTTGATTTGAGGAGAATTATTGTTTCCCGTATTATTTCCGAAAAGATAATTGTTTTCTATGGTAACGGAAGCCGCACTGGAAGTTCCGGAACCGATTCCTGCTCTATAATTCTCGATAAACTGAGAATTTTTAATAACAGGGCTTCCTCTGAAAAGGCTTACCGCTCCATTAGTTGCAACTCCAGAAACATTTTTTTTGACAATACAGTTGTCCATAATAAAATTTTCCGTTAAAACTCTGATACCGCCGCCATATTCTACAGTCGTGTTTTTCATTTCAGCAGAAGAGCCTACTTCAAACTGTATTCCCTTGAACGGAGCATTACTGTCGGAAGCGGTTATTACTAAATTATTCGCCGTAGTCTGATATTCCCCGTAAACATATAATGCTTTTCCGGCGTCTACTTTCACCGTAGTGTTTTCATCCATAAGGAGTTTATCCGTCGCCAAAATTGTAATATCGTTCGTCATCGTATAATCCGAACCGTTATTGACTAAAACAGTTGGTGCAGCGGCAGACAGTGAAGTTAACGTGTACGTAGTTCCGTTTCCGGGGCTGGTAAATTGTGCGCAAACAAAACCTCCGATTGAGGCTGCGATTAAAAAAGCGATTTTTCTCATAAATTTCAAATTTCCACCAAAATTAAAAAAATAAAAAGAACTGCATAGTATTTTATAATTAAGGATTCTTCAAAAATATGCCGTATTTTTGTTTAAAATTTTACCAAATGAATTTTTCAGAAATCATCATCGGAGTCATGAGGTGGGGAGTTCGGGGCGCAGATTTATCTGTTTCAGGAACACAGCAACTCATAGAAACAGCTTTAGAAGAACAACTCACAACCTTTGACCATGCGGATATTTACGGTGGATATACTACGGAAGCGCTTTTCGGAGAGGCTTTTTCAGAGATGAAAATCCCGCGTGAAAATATTCAGCTGATTTCCAAATGCGGTATTGAAAATCCGGGCGGGCAGAAACCTTTTGCCATAAAAAGCTACAATTATTCCAAAGAATACATCCTGAATGCCGTAGATGAAAGCCTGAAAAATCTCAAAACGGATTATCTGGATTTGCTGTTGCTGCATCGTCCTTCACCATTGATGAATCCTGAAGAAATCGCTGCTGCATTCGGGATTTTAAGAAGTTCGGGAAAGGTCGTGGATTTTGGCGTGAGTAATTTTTCTCCGTCGCAGTTTGAGCTGATTGAAAAATATTTTCCAGATATGATGACCAATCAGGTGGAATTTTCGGTGAATCACACACAACCGATGTACGACGGAACTTTCGACCAGATGATGATGAAAAAACTTCGCCCGATGGCGTGGAGCGTTATGGGAACATATTTCAGCCAGCCGGAATCGGAGCAGAATATCAGAATAAAATCCGTTCTGCTACCGCTTTGCGAAAAATACAATGCAGAGGAAAACCAGCTTTTACTCGCTTTTATTTTAAATCATCCTGCAAAAATTCATCCTGTAATCGGTACATCAAAAGCCGAAACTATCAGAAAACTGAAAAAAAGCACAGGCATTAATCTGGAAAGAGAAGACTGGTTCCGTATTCTGGAAGCAAGCGCAGGAAACAGAGTTCCGTAGCGTTATTTTTTCTTTTTTTTGTCTTTTTTCTTCTTTTTCTTTTTGCCGTTTTTGTCTTCGGTGAGTTTTTCGATGAATTCGGAAATGGGAGTTTCTTTTTTCGGTTCTTCAGCCAGCGGAACTACGGTGGTTTTGATTTCAAAAAGAGAGGAAAGGTCGCGTGTATTCAGGATTTTTTCCTCCAGCATTACTTTCACGATTTCCGGTGCAGAATTGTTAAAATACAATTCCGTAAGATTATTCAGCAGGAATTTCCGGTAATCGTCAAACGGAATGGCAACCGTATATTTGAAAATCCTCCCCTCTTTTCCGATGCTCAGAAATTTTTTGTCCACCAGAATTTTCAGATATGTGGAAACGGTGTTGCGGTGCGGTTTAGGCTCCGGATGCTGTTCCATTACGTCTTTGAGGTAGAAAGAATTTATTTTCCAGAAAAGATGCATCAGTTGTTCTTCGGCAGGTGTGAGATGAATGATTTCCATAAATTATTATTCAGATTATTTTTCACTTGAAACGTAAAAATATGAAAAATAATTGGAACAGAATTTTAACTGTAAATAAACTGCAATACCAATAATCCGGGCGTTTATCTATAAAACCGAGAATAACGGCTATTTATAAATGACCGCAAATCCTGTTTTTGTAGATAAAAAATTAAATTTAGGAAAGAAAAATCCATAAAAAACGTTAAACTTTCCAAAAAATTCATACTTTCGTGAATCTTTAAAAAATAACTATGTCAAATATTTGGATAAAAAAACCGATGGAAGCCTATGAGGCAGACATCAAAAAAAGCCAGCTGAAAAGGGTTTTAGGAAAATGGAGTTTAACAGCCATCGGTATCGGTGCGATTATCGGCGGCGGAATTTTTGTACTGACCGGAACAGGAGCGTATTACAACGCAGGTCCGGCTTTGGCACTTTCTTTTGTAATTGCCGGAATTGCGTGTGTTTTTGCGGCACTTTGTTATGCAGAATTTGCTTCAATTTTACCGGTTGAAGGTTCGGCTTATGCGTATGCGTACGGAACGGTCGGCGAAATTTTTGCGTGGATTATCGGTTGGGGATTGATTCTGGAATATGCCATGGGTTCGATGACGGTTGCCGTTTCGTGGTCGGGATATTTCGGGAAACTTCTCAAAATGTTCGGGCTTCATCTTCCCGAGTGGCTTACGACAGACCCGCAGACTTATCTGGCAGCGGGAAATTCGGGGTTTTCGATGAATCTTCCGGCTTTTCTTATCGTTTTATTCGTTATTTCCATCTTAATCAGAGGGACAAAAGGTGCGGCAAAAGCCAATAATTTCATCGTAATTCTTAAAGTTTCCGCAATTATTTTCGTGATTATTGCAGGTGCTTTTTTCATTAATACAGACAACTGGGTTCCTTTCATTCCGGAGGCAACGACCATCACGGAAAACGGCGTTTCTCATTCTGCATACGGACTTGCGGGTGTTGTGGCGGGAGCTTCGGCGATTTTCTTTGCTTATGTCGGTTTTGATGCCGTTTCCACGCAGGCGGGAGAGGCGATTAACCCGAAAAAAGATGTTCCTTTTGCCATTATTGCTTCATTGATAATTTGTACATTGCTTTACATTTTGGTTTCTTTGGTTTTAACGGGAATGATGCATTACACGGACTTCAATCCGCTCGGAAAATATCCCGATGCCATAAAAGCACCTGTGGCGTACGCTTTTGATATTGCCGGACAGGCTTGGGCAGGATACATCATCACGATTGCGGCAACCGTAGGTTTAATTTCCGTGTTAATGGTAATGATTATGGGGCAGTCCAGAATATTTTTGGGAATGTCGAAAGACGGACTCATTCCAAAAACATTTGCCAAAGTAAATCCTGTAACCGGAGTTCCTACCAAGAACTTGATGATTTTAGGTGTAGTAATCGCAGTTGTAGCATCTTTAACGCCGATTAACGACCTTGCTCACATGACTTCTTTCGGTACTTTGTTCGCCTTTACGATGGTGTGTGTGGCGGTTTGGATTTTGAGGGTAAAAGAGCCTCAGCTTCAAAGAAATTTCAAAGTTCCGGCACTTCCCGTAATCGCATGTCTGGGGATTGCCATCAACGTATATCTGATTTATAATCTCAGCAAAGAAGCACAGTTGTATTCGTTTATCTGGCTGATTTTAGGATTTATTATTTATTTCCTTTACAGTAAAAATCATTCAAAACTGAGAAACGGCGGCTTCGGAGAAACGTTCAAAGCCGAACAGCAGCCTCTCGAAGAATACGATGTAGATATTGACAACAAAGATTAAATAAAGATTCCGCAGATAATGCGGAATTTT
Source organism: Bergeyella sp. (assembly GCA_049841315.1). Taxonomy (GTDB): domain Bacteria; phylum Bacteroidota; class Bacteroidia; order Flavobacteriales; family Weeksellaceae; genus JASGDB01. The sequence goes on from JASGDB010000159.1 coordinate 9,033, forward strand.
TTATTTTTATCAAATGAAAAAAATACTATTCATATTTTTAGCTTTTTTCGGAATTTTTTCGTCCGCACAATCGGTATCCTTTGAAACTTTGTTAAAGGACAAAATCAGTATTCGGGCAGTTGAAATCTGGGACGGAAAAGTGTATTATGCCGGAACGGATTCCAAATTCGGATATGTAAATTTGAAAGATACTTTGGATAAAAAGCAGATAAAACTTTCGGATAAAAAATTGCAATTCAGAACTTTGGCTCAGAATAAAAAATATTTTTACACGATAAATATTGAAAGTCCGGCACATTTTTTTGAAATAGATAAAAAAACGCTGGAATACAGAATTGCCTCCGGAGATACCGATGAAAAGGCATTTTACGATGCTCTTCATTTTTATAAAGGTAAATTTTATACATTTTCTGACCCAAATGAAGATTTGAGATTAAAATTTTCGGAATTTATTGTTGATAAGGGAATTTTTTACTCCAAATATTATTCGGATTTATTTTTAAACGAAGGCGAAGCGGCTTTTGCGGCAAGCAATACCAATATTTCGTCTTCTGGAAATTTCGTTTGGCTTGGAACAGGCGGGAAATCGGCTCGGATTTTCAGGCTTAATCTGAAAACGAATCGTTTTGAAATTTTCGATACCCCTTTCATTCAAGGAACATCTTCGCAAGGCATTTATTCCATTGATTTTTATGATAAAAATTTCGGAATTGCAGTCGGCGGAGATTATACCAAACAAAGCGAAAACATCAACAATATTGCTACCACCAATGACGGCGGAAAAACGTGGCAGATTCAGGCTTCCGGAAAAAACGGAGGCTACAAAACCTGCGTGAAATTCCGCCCGAAATCCAAAGGAAAAGACATCATCACAGTCGGCGACCAAAACATTGAATTTTCACAAGATTTTGGAAAAACGTGGACGAAAATTTCCGATGAAAAAAACCTGTACGTTTGCGAATGGATTGATAAAAATACTCTGATTCTCGCAGGAAAAGACAGAATTGTGAAAATGGTTTTAAAGTAAATCATACAAGTCAAACTCATTAAAATTTACTCATATATTTGAATTTAAACGCAAAGGAATTTCCTTTGCTGCGGAAAACAAAAAAGTAGAAATTTCTCTGAAAGACGGAACGGAAGTGTTGAAAATAGCGTTAGGAGTTGTAAAGATGATAGGTTAATTTGGAAATGGAAAATAAAAAATGACACGAGCAAGATGCTCGTGCCAAATGTAAAGATTACAGTATCTTTTTATTTTAAATATAAATCTTTAAAATATTTTATATGGACAAAAAAAGGTATAAAATATTTATATGAATCAATCTTAATGTTTTTGTATAATAATCTTCTTCTATCTATTATAGGTCTATACAAAACAACATACACCAATAATAGTAAAATAAAAATATTAGTTGATATTAGTCTTTCTTTTGCAATTAAAATAATAATAAGCAATGGAAATATTATTAAGATATAAAAAACAAACCTATTCATGTTAGCAATTTTTTAACGCACATGCTCCTGCAATAGCAACAGCAGTTTCAGGAATAAATGCTGTTTCAATAAATATAGTAACACTTGCCCATCCATGATTAGAATAAGCATCTTGTATACAATGAGCAACTGCTGAACCACATGATTTGGAAAATGTAGAATTCTGTGTGTTAAGAGGTGTGAAATTTATTCTATCATCTTCTAAAACATAATTAACAGAGTATAACAAATCATCTACATCATTATAATAATTAACTACATAATTATTATCATCAACTTTTCTTACACCAACACGCAAATAATTATTAAAATTTTCATTTTCATTAGGAATTGATAATAATAATTCTTTTTCTGAATTTATATCATACAAATACTCTTTTTGTAAAACAAAGTATGAATCATTTTCTGGGAGATAATAAACATTTTCCAAATCGTAAGCAGGTTCAGTAGTTTTACTTATTGAACTTTTTACTTGATTTTGAATTAGAGAAACAAACTTTGAATTCATAGCAGAATTTTTTGAAATTTTATTCAAATTTGCTGTAACCGTATCATTTGCATCTCTTGCATCACTTTCGTTACAAGAATTAGTTAGTGTTGTGCAGCTTAGCACAAAAAGTGCAAAAATAATTTTTTTCATAAATTTTAAATATTAATGTGCAAAATTCATAAATATATTTTTGAAAAACTATTCCATATTGGAATAATCATTAATTAGCATTAAATTAACTACATTTGCGTTCTCAAAATACAAAAAAATGAACAAAATAGGATACATAATTAAAACTATACGAGAACAAAGAAAAATCACACAAGAAGAATTAGCCTTTGAATTAAATATTTCACAAAGTAAACTTTCCAAAATAGAAAACGGAAAAACAGAACCAACTATCTATTTTTTAATTTCAATTTTTAATTTTTTTTCTTTCAACATATATGAATTAGCCGAATTTATTCAAAATATTCAATAAAAAAGAAATTTAACTACTACTTCAAACCACACTATTACACAAAAAAAATGATTGCCCGTAATTTATCATAATTGACAAAATCTAAAAATAAAAAAAATGAACAAAGACGTAAAGAAACTGAGCGACATTTTACTTGATTCCTGGAATAATTTTCTCGAAACTCTGCCGGCTTTGGTTGTGGCAATTATTGTCGCATTCATTGGTTTTTTCATCATCAAATACCTCAGTAAAATTTCTCGTAAAATTATCGTAAACCGCTCTAAGGACACTTTGGTAAGTGATTTTTTGGTCAATCTTGTATCCATTGTTCTCGCTATTTTTTTGATTGTAATTTGCCTGAGCATCATCGGTTGGGGAAGTATCACGGATAAAATATTGGCAGGAGCTGGAATTACCACTTTTGTGATTGGTTTTGCTTTGAAAGACATCGGAGAAAATTTTCTGGCGGGAATTATTATGGCGTTCCGTCACCCTTTCAGAGTCGGAGATTTAATTGAAGTGAACGGAATAAAAGGTATTGTGCAAAAAATGGCACTTCGCGAAACTTCCGTAAAAACGATTGACGGAATTGATGTTTATATCCCAAATTCAAGCATCATCAAAAATCCGCTCAAAAACTTCACGATTGATACATTATTGATGAACGAATTTGATTTGGCGGTGGAATATCGTAATGACGTTAATAAACTAATCCCCATACTATTCAACACATTAAAGGAATTTCCGTACATTCTGAAAAATCCCGAGCCAAAAGTGTATATCAAAGATATTTCCGGAGGTTCTGTGCAAATAAAAGTGGAATATTGGTTCAAAGTAAATGAAGTAAAACCCTCCGCTTCCGAGTTGAGGAGCGATATTATTTTGAAATGTTTTCAGGTAGCCAACGAAAAAGGCTATTCCCTTCCAAGCGGAGCCGTAGATGTGAAAATTGTAGAAACCACAGAAGAACCCCAGCAAGAATCTGAATCCGGAAACGAAGAAGAATCTGAAGGATAAAAAAATTTTACGTCTTCCGTTGGATAGATGGAACCACGATGGTTTTCGCTGGAAATACCGGATTAATCAGCTTTTAGCGTTCGTTGGGTTATACCAATCTAAACCTAACGGGTTTCCGAAACCCGTTAGGTTTTTTATTTCAGTAAAATTTTAAAAATCCACGCCCAAATCTTTCAGTTCCTTTTCCAAATCAGTGGTTTCAGTGATGTGAACGGTAAGGAAATTCAGGCTTTTCGCCACTTCGATATTCTTCGGATTATCATCGATGAATACGGATTCTTCAGCTTTGAGGTTGTAGCGGTTCAGCAGGACTTTCCAGATTTCATGATTGGGTTTGATGAGTTTTTCTTCACCGGAAACCACGATTTTACCTTTAAAAATTTGAAAAAAATCATAATGTTTCAGTGCATAAGGAAACGTTTCCGCCGACCAGTTCGTTAATCCGAAAAGTTCATATTTCGTGTGTTCCAGTTTTCTGAGAACGGCAACATTTTCGGGAATATCGCTTTTCAGCATGTGATGCCAGTTATCATAATAGGCGCGGAGTTCCTTTTCCCATTCCGGAAATTTTGCGACCTGAATTTCCGTTCCTTCGGCAAGGCTTCTTCCTCTGTCCTGTTCAGCGTTCCATTCGTCTTCTGCAATGTTTTTTAGGAAAAATTCCATTTTTTCGTCATCATTAAAATAATCTTTGAAAAAATAATGCGGATTCCAGTCCATGACCACGCCTCCGAAATCGAAAATAATATTTTTGATGTTCATAATTTTTATTTGTATTCCTAATATAATGCTTTATACAACCCTTTCAGAGCTTGAAACTCCGAAAAATTTTTAAGTTGAATCGATTGTTACATTGGTATATTGGTAAATTGGTAAATTGTTACATTAGTTAAAACCTTGATTTCAACTGAATTCCCGTCAAAACTTTCTTCGTATAAAGCGGAAAATCAGCATTTTGAATCCAGCCGAAATAGCCCAAATCTTTCGCAAAAACATCTTTTACTTTTTGACCTTTGTATTTTCCAAACGTGAAAATTTCGTTTCCGTTGTCGTCAAAAGCGATAAAACCTGCCAAATCCGCAAATTTTTTCTGAAAAGAAATTTCGCTGAGTCCTGCAATGTCATTCGGAAGTTCTTTGTAATGAGCAACCTGCGAATCCAAAACTTCAAAAGTTGCCAAAACATCGGCTTCCGCAGAATGGGCATTTTCCAAATCTTTCTGGCAATAAAATTTATATGCCGCCGTCAGATTTCTGGGTTCCATTTTATGGAAAATCGTCTGTGCATCAACGAGTTTGAATTTCGTTAAATCAAAATCCAAACCTGCTCTCAACAATTCTTCCGCCAAAAGCGGCACATCAAAACGGTTGCTGTTGAATCCGCCCAAATCCGAGCCCGAAATCATTTCCATTACTTTCGGCGCAATTTCGGTAAAAGTCGGTGCGTTTGCCACGTCTTTGTCAAAAATGCCGTGAACCAGACTTGCTTCTTTCGGAATCGGCATTTCGGGATTTACACGCCAGGTTTTGCTTTCTCTGGAAGCATCGGGATTCACTTTCAGAACGCAGATTTCTACGATTCTGTCTTTGCTGATGTTGGTTCCCGTCGTTTCAAGGTCAAAAATGCAAAGCGGTTTGTGGAGGAGTAAATTCATATTTTTTTGTTTCGGGTTTCAGGTTTAGGGTTTCAAGTTGCGGGTGTTACCTCGAACCCCGAATCACGGAACTCGTATCTGTTTTTTTTTAATTACAATCTTTCTTCCCAAGATTTCGGGTTGCTTCTTCCGTGAAAAATTCCGAATACCAAAATCCGGTTTTCCTCAACGGAAAAATGAATCTGATACGGAAAATTTTTAAAATTACAAATTCGTATTTGTTTGTATTTCAGAGCGTAATGAAGCGGATATTTTGTGATTCTGCTCAAGCCTTCTTTCAGTTGTTTTAAAAATCGGTTTTCAAGATTTTCTGAAATTTCGGAATAATATTCTACCGCATCTTCGATGTCCCAAAATGCTTCTTCGGAAATCAGAAGTTGATATTTCATTTTGTTTCAGCGAGTTTTGCTTCTACTTCTTCCAGCGTGAAAAATTTGGTTTTACCTTCGGAATACCGCTCCAAACGCTTGTCTAATTCCCGTTTTTGTGCTTCCGTCGGTTCGTTTTCGGTTTCAATGATTTCGGATATTTTTTTCAAAATAGTTTCGTTCGCCGAACCGACAAATTCCAAAACACGGTTTCTTAAAATTGCAACATTATCCATAATTTGGTAAAATTCTTTTTCAAAATTACGAATTTTTTAGGTCTTTCTGAAAACCCAGCGAAATCAAAATATAATAAATGATAATCAAAGGAAATCCGGCAATTTTAAATATTACCAAAATTAAAATTGAACCGATTAATAAAAATAATTTCGGGTAATTGTCTTCCAGTTTTTTGGATTTGAATTTCATTGAAATCATTTTGATTGGCGAGATGAGAAGCCACGAACTTATAATAGTTAATAATAACCAAAACGATAAATTAAAAGAAATAATGTTTTCTGAACTTTCAAAAAGTTTATTTGCGAGATAATTTTCTTTCATTAAAAAATAATAAATCCCAAAAATCAAAATCGTATTACTCGGTGTATTCAGTCCTTTGAAATAATATTTCTGCTCGTCATCAAGGTTGAAAATCGCCAATCTTAAACAAGAAAAAACGGTAATCAGAAAACCAAAATATTTGATTTCAAACGGCAGTTCCACTCCAAACAAATGATTTCCAAACGGTTCAAGCAATTTCATCATCGCAACGCCGGGCAAAAATCCGAAACTGACCATATCCGCCAAAGAATCGAGTTGAGCGCCCAAATTGGAATCGGATTTTAAAAGTCTTGCGACAAATCCGTCCAAAAAATCCAAAACCAAAGAAACCAAAATACAAATGGCAGCCGTTTCATAATCGCCCGAAAACAGATGAACAATCCCGACACAGCCGGAAAAAAGATTGCCGAGCGTAAAAGCATTGGCAAGATTGTTTTTGAAAAAATTCATTTCGCAAAAATAAGGATTTTGTTGAATGTTGGAGGCTTTATAACGCCGGAACTATTACATAATTTATTATTTATACTCAATAAAAAGCAAGGTTTAATATTTTCTATTGTATATAATCAATAAATTTTATATTTTCGCACGGTTTATAACTTATACTCAATAAAAAATGGAGTTCATCAGCAGGGATTTATACAGCAATCGCATTCGTCCTTTTATAGATAAAGGCGTGATAAAAGTATTGACAGGACAAAGACGAGTGGGTAAAAGTTATATTTTGTTTCAGATGATGAGCGAAATAAAAAATGAAAATCCCGATGCAAACATCATCTATATCAATAAGGAACAGGACGAGTTCAGAACCATTAAAACAGATGAAGATTTGTCGGTTTATATTGAGGGAAAATTAGTGAAAAACAGCAAAAATTATTTGTTTATAGACGAAATTCAGGAAATTGAACATTTTGAAAATACTTTGCGGAGTTTACAGGCAAAAGAGCAATGCGATATTTTCATCACCGGAAGCAATGCCAAAATGCTGTCGAGCGAACTTTCTACTTATTTGTCGGGTCGTTATGTGGAATTTAGAATACACAGTTTGTCTTACCTGGAATTTTTGGAATTTCATCAATTGGAAGACAATGACAATTCGTTGCGGAAATTTTTAACTTACGGCGGATTGCCTCACCTTTCCCGTTTGGAATTGTCGGACGAAGTGGCTTTTGAGTATCTTAAAAACGTGTATTCCACCATATTGCTCAAAGATGTCGTAAGCCGGGAAAACATCAGAAATGTGGATTTTTTGGAAACACTTTCCGATTATTTGGCCGATAATGTCGGCAATTTGTTTTCTGCAAACAATATTCATAAATTTCTGAAATCGCAACGGATAGATATTTCCGTAAATCTGATTATCAATTACTTAAAGGCGTTAAGCAATGCTTATATCGTCAATAAAGTGCAGCGCATTGATGTAAAAGGTCTGAAAAAATTTGAAATCGGCGACAAATATTATTTTGAGGATTTGGGGCTTCGCAACTGCAAACAACACCTCGAATTTGCAAGCGACATCGGAAAATTGATGGAAAATGCCGTTTATCAGCATCTGAAAGTACACAATTACGAGGTTTATGTCGGGAAAATGGATAATCTGGAAATCGATTTTGTCGGAATAAAAAATGACCAAAAAATTTATGTTCAAGTGGCTTATTTGTTACACGATGAAAAAACCAAAGAACGGGAATTTGGCAACCTGCTGAAAATCGATAATAATTACAAAAAATACGTCGTTACGCTGGATAACTTTAATTCGGGAACAAATTATAAAGGCATCGAACAACTACATTTACGGGAATTTCTCAAACAAAATGAATTTTAAAATGTCGATTTTTTTCGCTTCACAGATTACAAAAACACACCCTATTTTTTTTAATTTTGCCAAATGAAAGAATTTAGATTTCAGGAGATTTTTGCCTTAGTTTACAGAATTTTTTTGGTGTTTTTCTTTTACCAGATTGCCAGATTTCTGTTTTGGATTTTCAACAGGAATCTCATCAAAATCGACAGCGTTTCGGATTATTTTTCGCTGTCGTATTACGGAACGGCGTTTGATACGACCGCAATTTTGTATGTCAATTCGGTTTTTATTTTGCTGAGCCTTGTTCCGATGGTCATTAATTCCAAAAAATCGTATCAGAAATTTTTGTTTTGGTGGTATTTTATCACAAACGGAATGACTTATGCGATGAATTTCGGGGATTTTATCTATTACAGATTCAGCCAGTCGAGATTGACTTCGGCGGTAATTTCCGTTGGCGAAAATGAAAATAATCTCGGAAAAGTCTTTGTTAATGCCGTTTTGCAGAATCCGCTGGTTTTGATTTCTTTTGTTCTTTGTATTTGGTTTTGGATTTTTCTTTACAAAAAAGTGAAAATTACCGAGAGAAAACCGCAGAAACTGATTCCGTATTTTATATCATCAATTCTCGTTTTGTGCGGCGTTGCAACTTTGGTTGTCGGCGGAATCAGAGGCGATTTCAAACATTCCACAAGACCGATTAATCTGGTTGATGCCAACAAACACGTGAAAAATCCGTTGCAGGCAAATGTCGTTCTCAACAGCGTTTTTTCGTTTTTCAGAACGATTAATAAAACCAATTTCCATATTGTGCATTTCGTTGATGATAAGTTTATTGAAGAAAATATCCGTCCTTATAAAGAATATCACAGAGATATTTCTCCGAAACCGAACGTCGTGATTTTCATAATGGAAAGTTTCGGGAAAGAATATTCGGGCGCGTTCAACCGAAATACGGACATCAAAAATTTTGTATCATACACGCCGTTTTTCGACAGTCTGGCGAGTGAGAGTTTGATTTTTACCAACGCTTTTGCGAACGGACGGCAATCCATTCACGGAATGAGCAGTGTTTTAGCGGGGATTCCGAGTTTGACCGATGCGTTCACGAGTTCGCCTTATTCCAACCAAAAAATCCAATCGATTGTTTCGGTTTGTAACGAAATGGGCTATGACACGGGTTTTTTTCACGGTGCTCCAAACGGAAGTATGGGTTTTTTGGGATTCGGAAATATTCTCGGATTCAAACATTATTTCGGGAAAAACGAATATCATAACGATAAAGATTTTGACGGAATGTGGGCAATTTGGGACGAACCGTTTTTTCAATATTTCGCTAATAATATCGGGAAAAATCAGCCGTTTATGGCAACACTGTTTTCGGCTTCTTCGCACGACCCTTTCAAAATTCCCGAAAAATACAAAGGAAAATTCCGAAAAGGAACTTTGGACATTCACGAGCCGATTCAATATACGGATTTTGCACTCAAAAAATTCTTTGAAACGGCAAGCAAAAAATCTTGGTATCAGAACACGATTTTTGTGATAACGGCAGACCACACCAATCAGACGTATTATCCCGAATATCAAAAACCGATGAACCGTTTTGCGATTCCGCTGCTCTTTTTCTCCCCGAATCCGAAATTTAATCTGAAAGGCAGCGACGAAAGATTGGCACAGCAAATCGATATTTACCCGACTTTGGCGGATTTGCTCGGCTACAACAAAAAAATCCGAAGTTGGGGCAGAAGTCTGGTTTCCGAGAAAAATGAAGATGCCATCATTGTCAATTCCGATGCGATTAACGAGCAGATGATGATTGGGAATTACATTTATATATTTGACGGAAAAGAAGTTACGGGAATCTATGACAAAACCGATTTGGCATTATCCAAAAATATTCTGACAAAAAATCCCAATCCCGAACAAAAATTGGGAATCGAAAAAGTAAAAGGCTGGTATCAGGATTATATGGACAGAGTGATTAACAGGAAGTTGGAGTGAGATTTTTTTAGTAAAATCGGAATATTTTTGTTTCAACAAAGGCAAACTTTTTTGTTGAAAACTCGTTTCGATTCCCCCTTTCGCATCTCAAAAAAAATCACGATATTTGTGAGCATTTTTTAATTAAAAAAAAGAAAAAGTCAGGTTGTCTTTCAAATAAAAAATTTTGAACGTTAAACCTTAAACTTTGAACAAAACAATATGAGTCAGAAACAATATACAGCGAGTAGTATTCAGGCATTGGAGGGAATGGAGCACGTGCGTATGCGTCCTTCAATGTACATTGGAGATGTGGGAGTGAGAGGTCTTCATCACTTGGTTTATGAGGTGGTGGATAATTCCATTGACGAGGCATTAGCCGGATATTGCGACACCATTACGGTTGCCATTAAGGAAGGAAACGCTATCGAAGTAACCGACAACGGTCGTGGTATTCCGGTGGATTTTCACGAAAAAGAACAGAAATCCGCCCTCGAAGTGGTAATGACCAAAATCGGAGCAGGAGGAAAATTCGATAAGGATTCCTACAAAGTTTCCGGAGGTCTTCACGGAGTGGGAGTTTCCTGTGTGAACGCACTTTCCAACAAAATGGTAACAACGGTTTACAGAGACGGAAACATTTATCAGCAGGAATATTCCAAAGGAAAAGCACTGACAGGAGTGGAAGAAATCGGGAAAAGCGATAAGAGAGGAACAATGCAGTTCTTCCAGCCCGATGATACCATTTTTACCGAACTCGTTTACAATTACGATACATTAGCCAACCGTTTGAGAGAGCTTTCTTTCTTAAATAAAGGAATCACAATCACGCTGACCGACGAAAGAGAAAAACTGGAAGACGGAACGTTCAGAACGGAGCAGTTTCATTCGGACGGCGGTTTGAAAGAATTTGTTGAATACATCGACGGAAACCGTGAATCCATTATGGAACACGTGATTTTTATGGAGGGCGAAAGAGACGATATTCCGGTGGAAGTAGCGATGCGTTACAACACGTCTTTCAACGAAAATCTACATTCTTACGTGAATAACATCAATACTCACGAAGGAGGAACGCATTTGGCAGGTTTCAGAAGAGCTTTAACGAGAACTTTGAAAAAATATGCCGACGAATTGGGACTTCCTGCGAAAGAAAAAGTAGAAGTTACGGGAGACGATTTCCGTGAAGGTCTTACGGCGGTAATTTCCGTAAAGGTAATGGAGCCGCAGTTTGAAGGACAAACCAAAACCAAATTAGGAAACTCCGAAGTTTCGGGAGCAGTTGATAAAATCGTGGGCGAAATGCTGACGAATTTCCTTGAAGAAAACCCGAACGAAGCAAAAACGATTGTTCAGAAAGTAGTTCTGGCAGCGAAAGCAAGACAGGCAGCAAAAAAAGCCCGTGAAATGGTTCAGCGTAAATCTCCGATGGGAGGAAGCGGACTTCCGGGAAAACTTTCCGACTGTTCTTCAAAAGACCCTGCCGAATCCGAAATTTTCTTGGTGGAGGGAGATTCCGCAGGTGGAACGGCTAAACAAGGTCGTGATAGACATTTCCAAGCGATTTTGCCTTTAAGAGGTAAAATTCTGAACGTTGAAAAATCAATGCTTCATAAAGTGTACGACAACGAAGAAATTAAAAATATTTATACAGCGTTAGGCGTTTCCGTAGGAACGGAAGAAGATTCCAAAGCGTTGAATATGAGCAAACTGCGTTATCATAAAATTGTGATTATGACCGATGCCGATATCGACGGTTCTCACATTTCGACATTGATTCTTACGTTTTTCTTCCGTTATATGAAGGAACTGATTGAAAACGGTTACATTTATATCGCTCAGCCGCCTTTATATTTATTGAAAAAAGGAAACAAAAAAGTCTATGCTTACAACGAAAAAGAGCGTGAAGAATTTACTTTGGAAATGGCTCCGGACGGAAAAGGAGTAGAAGTGCAGCGTTACAAAGGTTTGGGAGAAATGAATCCGGAACAGCTTTGGGAAACCACTTTGAATCCTGAACACAGAATCCTGAAACAGGTAAATATAGACAACGCAGTAGAAGCAGACAGCACTTTCTCAATGTTAATGGGCGATGAAGTACCGCCAAGACGAGAATTTATCGAGAAAAATGCGATATATGCGAATATTGATGCGTAATCCGTTTTAAATAAAATTGAAAACCTCCTTTTTCGGGAGGTTTTTTTGTTATCAATTAGAAAAAATAAGGTTCTTCGACAAAAACTGTGGATTTTAAAATTAACATTTATCTATAAATTCTCAATTTCTGTTCTTTTGTCTTGAAACAAAAGAACCAAAAGTTCAAGACTTGGAAACTCGGCTAAAATTTTAAA
>JASGDB010000160.1:0-3282 GCA_049841315.1 Bergeyella sp.
CAAACCCTTTCAGAGTTTGAAACTCTGAAAGGGTTCAGTTTATTCACATTTTTATCAAAAGACCATTAAACCTCATAGGTTTTGAAAACCTATGAGGTTTTTTGAAATGCTGAAAGGGTTTTTGATTACCTATTTGAAATTACGAAATCCAAATTGCTTCTGTTTTTTTTACATTTTTCCGGATTATTTCAGAATGCTTCGATATTCCTCCAAAATTGCTTCCCAAACGATTTTCTGCTCATAACGATTTTCTATCATTGGTCTTGCCTTGGCTTTTAATTGCTCGTAATACAACTTATTGCTCATCATTTTCTGCATAGCTTCTGAAATAGCTTCACTGTTTTTTACGGGAATAATTGTTCCGTTTTCATCTTCAACAATGATTTCGTTGCAACCGTTTATATCCGAAACAATACTCGGTAATCCCATTGCTCCGGCTTGCATTACCACATTCGGGAAACCCTCTCTGTAGCTCGGAAAAACCAAACAATCCGAAACAGCAAAATACGGACGGACATCACTCTGAAAACCGACTGAAATGATATTGGGATTGGCTTCAATTTCTTTTAGAGTTTGTGGTTGCAACGGGTCGAGTTCGGATTCGAGAGAGCCGACTAAGAGGAGTTGGGGAGTTGAGGAGTTGGGGAGTTTGAGAGTTGAGGAGTTGGGGAGTTGGGGAGTTGGGGAGTTGGGGAGTTGGGGAGTTGAGGGGTTGGGGAGTTGGGGAGTGAGGGAGCTGAATGTGGTAACTAATTCGTTAAGCCCCTTATCTCCTACTAATCTTCCGACAAAAATGAAAACAAAATCGTCTTTTTTGATTCCTAACTGATTTTTTAGATTTTGTTTTTGTGATTCTGGTATTTGATTTGGGTTGAAATATTCTAAATCAATACCATTTACGTTACCGTTTGCTAATACTTTTAACGGTTTAGAAGTTATTTTATAATTGATTAAATCGTTTTTTACTCCATTTCCTTCCGGGTAAATATGGGTTGCTGCCCGGCATAATAACCTATCCATTGCAATCAATAATTTCTGCATCAAACCTGTTTTTGAAGGGAAAATGAGTCCTGTGAATGTGTGCATTCTTATCGGAACTCCTGCCATTTTTCCGGCAATCATCGACAATAAACCTGCTTTGGGAGTAATGGAATGTACAATCTCGGGTTTTTCTTTTCTGAAAAGGAGATACAATTTTATCAAAGAAATAAAATCTTTGACGGGTGAAATATTCCGCTGCATCTCAACTGCCTGAATTTTCACCTGTTCTCTTTCTTTTACTTCATCTAAATCTTTTCCCGCACCGGATACTGCCGTTACTTCGAAATACTGATTCAAAAATTTCAGCTGTCCTTTTAGTAAAACATTAAGAGACATAGGGACGGTGGAGATGCGGAGGAGTTTTGGTTTCATATTATTTCGGGTTATAGCCACACAAAATGTGATTTGTTTTTAGTTTTTGTAGGTATAGACAAAAAAAATCCGGTTTAATGTTCTCTTTCAAGTAACCAATTAAACACATTCAGATGCTTTACGCCGTTTCGGTCCTGGGTAAAGTTATCCGTAGTAAGTAAAAATTTAGGATAATTGTCTTTGATTTTTTCCAATGCTCCAAATTCCCGCTCTACAATACTTTCACTTGCCATTTGCCACGCCACCTGATAATATTCTATATCGCCTGTTTTCGTTTTACACACAAAATCTACTTCGCTGTTTCTGCTTGTGCCTGTCCAAATTTTGTTTCCTCTGCGAAGCAGTTCGAGGTAAACGATGTTTTCCAAAGTATGCCCTCTGTCGGTAGTGCGTTCTTTTCCTGTCAAAATATTGAGCAAACCTGTATCTACCAAATAATATTTTTCTTGCGTAGCCAACTGTTTTCTTCCTTTGAGGTCAAAACGGTTTACTCTGTAAAACACAAAACTTGCCACCAAATAGTCCAAATACCGTCCTACAGTGGTGTTGTGTATGCTTTGCCCATCTTGTTTTAATGTTTTGGCGATATTGCCGGGGGAAAGCGGACTTCCTACATTGGAAGCTACAAATTTTGTAATGTTTTCAAAAGCACGTCTATCATTGATTTGATGACGTTGTGTAATGTCTTTTTCAACAATAGTTTTGTAAATAGCTTCTAAATATTCGTAAATTTTATCTAAACCCCCTTCTCGTAATTCCACTCCTTTTGGCAAAGATGTTTCGTTGATGTACTCGAAAAATAATGTTTCGTATTGGAGGTATTTATTGGTTATATCAATATTCCGAGCCGTTAAATATTCTTTGAACGAAAAGGGTAAAATGGAAATCTCAATATAGCGACCACTTAGCAAAGTTGCCAATTCGCCCGAAAGCAAAAGTGCATTTGAACCCGTGATATAAACATCAATATTGGGCTTGACAAACAATCCATCTACCAAACGTTCAAATTCAGTTACATTTTGAACCTCATCTAAAAAAACATAGCAAGGCTTCGACAAATCCAACTGCTCTATGATGTGATAATACAAACTATCTAAATCATTCAGAAACTTGCGGAGTTCAAAGTCTTCAAAATTCAGAAATACGATTTGATTGTTTTTTACACCTTGTTTTTTCAGCAAATTCCGATATATTTCAAGCAATGTGCTTTTGCCCGACCTACGCAAACCACTTACTACTTTTATGAGGTCTTGGTCTTTGTAAGAAAGCAATTTATCGATGTATTCAGTTCGGTTGGTGTAACTTCTCATACAGCAAAGATAATTAATAAATCATTAAAATTTGTAAAATTCGCAAGTTTTAATGATTTAAAAGCGCTGATAATTTTTACACAAGAGAAATATTGATTCCTATTTTTTTACTTTCAAAACTTTTTCAAAGTTTGAAACTTTTTAAACAGGCTCTTATTTTTAATTTTTTTTGAAAATCGTTTATTATTCCGTTTCAAGTCTATTGTTAGTAGATTTTACAACAGAAAATTGATGTTTCATTTTTAAAAATCTCAATTCAAATTTAAAATAACTGATATGTGCAACAATAATTGTTACCACAACTATGGAGCTATATACACATACAGTAAAAAGCGATTCGCTTATAAGGTAGGTGTTATCATATTTCAAAAATTTGGAAAAAATTAAAATAATTAACGGATGATACACATATATACCAAAGGAAAGTTTTCCTAAGAGCCTGTTTAAAAATTAAATTACAAAAATTCGTATGAAGATAATTTTGTTAAAAATATTTCATAAATAAATGATTGTCAGTTGTTTATGTTGAATATTTTTCGTAACTTGTTGGTTCTAAATC
>JASGDB010000161.1:0-15279 GCA_049841315.1 Bergeyella sp.
GTTTTTCAAAGAAAATCTGAATCATCGGTCCGGTTTCGCCGGTCATTCCCGAATCGATTAGGAAAATCGCACCTTTTCCCAATTCCTCTTTCGGGATTGAAACTTTGTACACACTATTTTTATTTTCGATAAGAATCGGCAGATTCATATAACAAATAAGCGGGTCGATTCCCGAACTTTTCCCGTGAAAATAACTTTCCAAAAGTCCGAAAACGGATTTTAAATCCTTTAATTCGTCTTTGGAAATATTTTCGGGATTGCGTTTTACGACAGAATATTTTTCAAAAATCGCCGCAACCAACGCTCCCGAACTGCCAACGCCGTATCCTTGCGGAATATTGGAATCGAAAAAAAGTCCTTTTGCAATATCTTTTTGAAATTTTCTGACATCGAGCCGATATTCTTCCGGCAAATCCAAATCTGCCAAATAATCGGAATATTTTGCCAGCGAGTGATTTGATTTTTTTTCAAAATCGCCCTTCAAATCCGAAAATTTGAGTGTTCCTTTATAAAAACTATACGGTAGCGTAAGTCCCTGAGAATCTTCGATAATGCCGTATTCGCCGAACAAAAGGATTTTTGCGTAAAATAAGGGATTCGTCATATTTTGATTTGATGAGGCAAAGTTACGAAATTTTAAATTTCATTCAACAAATTTTATTCTTTCCCAAAATTCGCAAACAAAAACCCCCGATTTCTCAAAAATTTTCTAAAATTTCCAAAACTTGGGCGGAAACCTATATTAGTCGAATAATGAAATTTTGTCCCGCCCTCGAACAGTTGAAATTTGCCTCATATCCTTGTTTATTTTTTCAATGGAATCGGCGAATCTGGTCGATTTCTTAACGAAAATTCTTTAAAATTTTTAACGCCTCCGTTTCCGAGGTCATTTTAAAAATAATATGGATATTTTTTTCCATACAAAATGGCGAAGAGCCAAAATATTTATCTACATTTGCAGCATCATTCTGCCCGGGTGGTGAAATGGTAGACACGCTGTCTTCAGGTGGCAGTGCCGTAAGGTGTGCTGGTTCGAGTCCAGTCCCGGGTACAAATACCGCTGGAATTCAAAAATTTTCAGCGGTATTTTTATTAATAAAAAAATGAAAATATATCCTGAATACTGGATATTTTCATTCTGTATAATGTATTTTTGCGCTTTAATAAAAGATTGTAATCAATGAACAACACACAAGAAGCCCAAAGGCAAGCAAAACCGGCAGCTCCAAAGGTAAGAGAACTGATAGAAAGCCTGAACAGCGTAATTCTCGCAACAGTAGATGCAGAGGGAAATCCCAACTCCAGCTACGCACCGTTTGCAGAGATTGACAATAAATTTTATGTTTTGGTTTCCTTTATGGCAAAACACACCAAAAATCTGGCAGAAGGAAGAAAAACTTCCGTAATGCTGATTGAAGACGAATCGGCAACCAAACAAATCTATGCACGAGAACGTTTGACCTTGGAAACCATTCCGTCCCAAATCGAAAGAGATTCCGAACAATGGAACACCGTAA
This sequence comes from Bergeyella sp., assembly GCA_049841315.1. Lineage (GTDB taxonomy): Bacteria > Bacteroidota > Bacteroidia > Flavobacteriales > Weeksellaceae > JASGDB01. The sequence continues at coordinate 1,518 of JASGDB010000161.1, forward strand.
TGGCAAAACTGAAAGAAAGACACGGAAAAATCCTCGATATTCTGGGTGAAATGACGGACTTCATTCTGATAGCTTTATCACCGGTAAAAGGAGCTTATGTAAATGGATTCGGAAGCGCCTACTTCGTGGACGAAAACCTGAATGTTACCGAACACCGCAACGACCAGAATCATCAGACAAAATAACATAACAAAGGCTGAGTTATCGTAACTCAGCCTTTGTTATTTTTCATTCTTCTGAAAAAGTTTTTTTTGCATTATTAAACTTATATTTGCACAAACTTTTTCAGTATGCTTTACCTTATTATTAAGGCACTTCATATTATTTTCATGGTCAGCTATTTTGCGGGGATTTTCTATCTCGTCCGCCTTTTTGTCTACTACAAGGACACGGATGAATTTGAAACTGAAAAAAGCCTCATCCTCCGCGAACAGTACATTTTCATGATGCGCAGACTTTGGAACATCATCATCGCACCTGCGGGAATCATGCTGATACTCATCAATTCCGCACTGATGAAAGCGGACTGGTTTCACTTGAAATTGCTGTTCCTTATCGGACTTTTGGTGTATCATTTATGGTGCAGAAAAACCATTATTTCCATTAAAAATCTCAAAAACACTTCCTTGAAAACACCTACAATTAAACTACGCCAATACAACGAAATTGCCACTTTCATTCTTTTTCTCGTGGTTTTTACCGTAATTTTGAAAGCAAGCGTAGTTTCTTACTGGTGGCAATTAATTGCAGGTTTTGCCGTTCTGGTAACAGTCATTATTCTGACCGTAAAATTAGTCAACCTCAACAAAAAATAACTTAAGAATCCCATTATCATAATGTTTGCGATTATTAAAAAAGAACTTTGGAGCTATATCGGAAACTGGAGCGCATGGATAATTATCGGTGCGTTCAGCCTGATTGGTGCTTTGTTTCTGTTTTTCTTTGAAAACAGCTATAATATTTTTGAAATCGGTTCTGCGACTTTGCAGAGTTATTTCGCTCTTGCGCCGTGGATACTGATGTTCATCATCCCTGCCCTTTCCATGAAAACCCTTGCGGAAGAACAGCAGAACGGAACTTTGAGCTGGCTGTTTTCCCAACCGTTGAGAATTTCCGAAATCGTTACGGGAAAATTCATTTCCGTTTGGCTGATTGGGATTTTGTGCATTATTCCGTCTTTGGTGTATTATTATACGGTTTATGTTTTGGGCGTTCCGGAGGGAAATATCGACAGCGGAGCAACTATCGGAAGCTATATCGGACTGATTTTGCTGATTGCTTCGTTCGCCTCTATCGGGATTCTGGCTTCGGCATTGTCTTCCAATCAGATTATGGCGTATCTGTTAGGCGTTTTCATCTGTTTCATCATGTATTTCGGAACGGAACAGCTCGCCAGCTATAAACTGTTGGGCGGTGCGGATTTTATTCTTCAGAATATCGGATTTTATCAGAATTTCATGAGCTTTACGCGCGGTCTGGTGGATACGGGAAGTATTCTTTATTTTGTGTTTGTGGTGGTGTGCTGTCTTTTCGGAGCGGTATATTTTGTAGAAAAGAAAAAATAACGGCAATGGAAAACAATGCAGACAAAAGAAAAAAAATCTCCGTTTTCGGAATTGTTCTCATTGCATTTGCAGTGATTTCACTGATTGGAATGTTGGGAAGAATGGGCATATTCCCGATAGGGAAATTTTCGTTTCCACGTTTTGATTTAACACAGGAAAAACGCTATACTCTTTCCGAAAACACGGTAAAAGTCCTTGAATCCGTAAAAAAACCACTTACCGTAGAAGTCTATCTCGAAGGAGATTTTCCGGCGAGTTTCAAACAGTTGAGAAATGAAACGGAATTCATGTTGGAAGAATTTAGGAAAGTTAATCCGAAAATTGATTTTAAATTCATTGACCCGATTAAAACCAAAATGTCAATGGAAACGCTGGAAGCTATGGGAATGACGCCGTCCGTTCTTCCCGATATGAAAGACGGAAAAATGTCCGAAATCGTTCTCTTTCCTTATGCGGTTTTCAAATACAGCAACAGCGGAACTTCTACCCCGCTGATTATCGAACAGCAGGGAATTTCAGCCGAAGACCAGCTCAATAAATCCATTGAAAATCTGGAATACAATCTCGTTTCCAATATCAAATCGCTTACCACAGAGGAGAAAAAAAACATCGGAATTCTGATTAATCAGGACGAATTGAGCCCTGATGAATTTCACGGATTCATGAATCTTGCTCTCGAAAATTATAATGCTTTTCCTGTTATTCCGAATGACGGAAAAGAACTGAAACAGGAAGACATTCCGCAACTGAAAAAAACACAGGCTTTAGTCATCGCAAAACCCCGAAAAGCCTTTACCGACGGTGAAAAAGTAATCCTCGACCAATACATCATGAACGGCGGAAAAACCCTCTGGATGATTGATGCCGTAAATGCCGAAATGGACACGCTCACCAGAGCCAAAAAAATCATGGCTTATCCCGTAGACCTTAATATGACTGACTTTTTCTTCAATTACGGAGTGAGAATCAATCCGGCATTGGTGAAAGATGTGAAGAAATTTGCCTTGCTGAAATTAGTAACAGGAGAAATTCAGGGAAATCCGCAATACATGAGTCTTCCGTGGCCGTATTTCCCAATCGGTGTAGCTGAAAATGACAATCCGATTACCAAAAACATCAATCCCGTAAAATTTGAATTTCCGACTTCCATTGACACATTGGGAAGACCAAATATCCGCACAAACGTCCTTTTTGAATCCAGCGAAAGAACCGTCTCGAAACAAATTCCCAATTATGTTGATTTAAAGGAAATCGCAAGCGTGGACAGTTTGGGCATGAGCGAAAAACCGTCTACTCCTAAGATTTTTGCGGTTTCTTTGGAGGGAAAATTCAAATCGGCTTATGCGACGAGAAGCGAAAGAAATTCCTATCCCGGATTCAAAACCCAAAGCCCGGAAAACAAAATGATTGTCATCGCCGACGGAGATGTGGCGAGAAACAGCACGTATCAGGGAGAACCATTACCATTGGGAACCGATTTGCTCACCAATCAGCAGTTCGGAAACGAAGAGTTTTTAAGAAACGCTCTGGACTTCCTTTTGGATGACAGCAATCTCATCAATCTCAGAAACAGAAACATCGAAGCAAGGCTTTTAGACAGGCAGAGAATCGAGGAAGAAAAAACGAACTGGCAGTGGTTTAATCTCCTGTTGCCGTTAGGAATTCTCACTATTTTGGGAGCATTGTTCTTCTGGCTGAGAAAGAAGAAATTCGGATAAATTTTTTCGTGATTTTGATTTTTTTTTGTTTAAGGCAAATAATTAACGCAATACCCTCCTTTGGAGGGGTCGGCGGAGGCTTAATATCTTGATTTCTTAGGATTTAGAAGCGTTCTGAAAATCATCACATTTCCCCCAAAACCGGCTTCTATCCTTTCCTCGATGTTTTTCATTTCATTATCCAGAAACAGTTCTCTCAGCTCGTCGTTTTCAAAAACAAGAAGAAGATTGAAATTTTTTCCCTCTCCAATCATTTCGGATTCCACTTCGGACAGAATGTATTTCTCCACATCCATCAGGTTTTCCGCCATTATGGAAAGAGTTTCGTCCACATATTTTTCCCATTCCCGAAGGTAATTTTCCGTGCAATGAAAGGTAAGACTAAGAACGCTCATTTTTTATAAAAATTTTATGATTTTGTTAATAAGTTTAAAGGCAAAAATCGGTAAAAATTTCGTAAATTGCCACGTTGTAGGAAATTTTTATTGAAAGTAACGTTATCCGAAGATTTCTTTTGAAACAAAATGATTATACACAATCTTTACAAAAGGAAAACTATTAAGAAACGATTTGACAACAAATTAACTGCTTTAATTTTACTACATTTGAATAATTATTAATTTAAAAACCAAAAATTATGAAGAAATTAGTTTTTTCTTGTCTTTTATTATTATCAACGTTTGCTTTTGCAAATACTAAAGAAAGTGATGATGCCACTATTATAGAATCAAATGAGGACATATATAGAATTGAACATGGATATGGTGATTCTGGTTATGGAGGATGCTTAGTTTACGGAACTTATTACATTGGTGACAATGGAGTTTCCATATTTGTTCCTTGTGGTAATTGTTATTATTTGGAAATTTGTCCTCCTGAAGGAGGAGGTTTTGCTTAACATTACTTACAATTTTTATGAAAACTTTTATTTATTACGTATTTATTTTTATCATAATTGCTTGTAAGAATGGAAAAAATAACATTAAAGAGTATGATTATAGTAATTCTGCATATGATTACTATTTACATAAAAGAAATATAATTAGTGAAGAAGCGAAAACAACAATCACCATTAATAATAAAGTTTCCAATTTTTCACAATTAAAAAAATTGTATAGTGTAAATAAAATTAAAAAAATTGATGTAATAAAGGACAGTGCAACAATTGAAAAGTTGAAATTTTCATATAGTGAAACAAAAGTTTTAATAATAGTTGAAAAATAATAATAATTTATCCAAAGATCATCTTAAAATATGCAATTTAAGATAATCTTTTAAAAAATGTAAAACTATGAAAAAATTAATACTTTTCTTTCTCCTTACAAGTATAGATATATTTTCTCAAAAAATTGATTTTGATTCACACACACAATTTATTTACGATTTAGAATATCAAACAGATTCCTTAAATACTGATAGTAAATTTAGTGAAACATTAATATTGTATATAGGAAATAACAAGTCTATTTTTCAGAGTGAGAAAAAAGCAATGATTGATTCAATTATGGCATCTACTTTATTTCAGAGTAGTCCTCAAAATTTAAATTATAAACCTTTTTTTAGAGTCAATAATGTTATATTAAAAGACTTGACCAAAGATGAAATTATTTTTAGTGAAATTTTGGATAAGGTTAATATGGGTTACAAAGAAAATATTTCTGAAATAATGAATTGGAAATTAGAAAATGAAAGTAAAGAAATTTTAGGTTATAAGTGCAAGAAAGCCACTACATATTTTAGAGGTAGAAATTATGTTGCTTGGTATACAGAAAAAATTCCTATTTCAAATGGTCCATATAAATTTGGTGGATTGCCTGGCTTAATCTTGGAACTTTCTGATGTAAAACTTAACTTTCATTATAAATTAATACAGATTATAAATAAACCAAAAAAAATATTATATGATGAAAAACTGTTGCTTGTGGATAGAAAAAGATTATTACAAACAAAAATTAATTTATTAAAGAGAAACTCAAATGCTAAAATAAATCCGATTGAAAAAGAATAAAACTTCCTACAACATTGTATTGGCAATAGGCGGGCTGAACAGTGTCGTATCAACGGAAGTGCAAAATTCAACTTTCGTTCTTCGTATCAGCGTTAGTGCTAAAAATCCCGCCCGTCGCCAATAAGCGGCACTTTATTGATGATAAAAAAGCAAAGACTTTTCATCAGTTTTTTAAATAATTGAAATACAATAAATTAAACTTTATTTATGCATAAAGAAGGAGAAAGGTTAATACCTATCAACATTGTTGATGAGATGAAATCTTCCTACATCGACTATTCGATGTCGGTAATCGTGTCCAGAGCACTGCCGGATGTAAGAGATGGTCTGAAACCGGTACACAGAAGGGTCTTGTACGGAATGTACGGTCTGGGCGTTTTTTCAAACAGAAAATATTTAAAATCCGCAAGGATTGTCGGTGATGTATTGGGTAAATACCACCCGCACGGAGATTCATCCGTGTACGATGCAATGGTGCGTATGGCACAGCCGTGGAGCTTGCGTTATCCTCAGGTAGACGGACAGGGGAACTTCGGTTCTATGGACGGCGACCCGCCTGCAGCGATGCGTTATACCGAAGCAAGGCTGAAAAAAATCTCAGATGAAATCCTCTCCGATTTGGATAAGGAAACCGTAGATTTTCAGAATAACTTCGATGACAGTTTAACGGAACCAACCGTTCTTCCTACAAAAATCCCGAATCTTTTAGTCAACGGAACATCAGGAATTGCAGTAGGTATGGCGACCAATATGGCACCGCACAACCTTTCGGAATCTATAGATGCCATTTGCGCTTACATTGATGATAAGGAAATTACCATTGACGATTTGATGAAGCACATCATAGCTCCCGATTTCCCGACAGGCGGAATTATCTACGGCTACGAAGGCGTTCGCGATGCTTTCCACACCGGCAGAGGACGTATCGTTCTCCGTGCAAAAGTGAATTTTGAAGAAATCGGAAACCGAAACGCAATTATCGTTACCGAAGTTCCGTATCAGGTGAATAAAGCAGAAATGATTTCCAGAACCGCAGAACTCGTAAAAGATGAAAAAATTCCGGGAATCCACGAAATCCGCGACGAATCCGACAGACGAGGTCTCCGTATTGTTTACGAACTGAAAAACGATGCGATTCCGAATGTGGTGCTGAATCTTTTATATAAATTCACCGCACTCCAGACTTCTTTCTCTGTGAACAATATCGCACTGGTAAAAGGAAGACCGGAACAGCTTAATTTAAAACAAATCATTCATCATTTCGTTGAGCACCGCCACGAAGTCATCATCAGAAGAACCGAATACGAGCTGAAAAAAGCAAAAGAAAGAGCGCATATCCTCGAAGGTTTTATGAAGGTAATTGCTACTCAGGACAGCCTTGACAAAGCGATTGCAATTATCCGTAAAGCAGCAACCCCGCAGGAGGCAAAAGAAGGATTGATTGCCGAATTTGAGCTTTCGGAAATTCAGGCGCAGGCAATTCTGGATTTAAGGCTTGCACGTCTTACCGGAATGGAGCTGGATAAAATCCGTGCGGAATATGAAGAAATCATGGCTTTAATTAAAGATTTGGAAGACATCCTTACCAATGAGCCAAGAAGATATCAGATTATCAAAGACGAATTACTTGAAGTAAAAGAAAAATACGGCGACGAAAGAAGAACCGAAATCGACTATTCCGGAGGTGAAATGTCTATCGAAGACTTCATCCCGAACGAAACCGTGGTTCTTACTATTTCCCATGCAGGATACATCAAAAGAACTTCCCTTTCCGAATACAAAATCCAAAGCAGAGGCGGCGTAGGAAACAGAGCGGCAACCACAAGAGATGAGGATTTCCTTGAATACATCGTATCCGCGACCAACCACCAGTATATGCTTTTCTTCACCGAAAAAGGAAAATGCTACTGGCTGAGAGTATTTGAAATTCCTGAAGGCTCGAAAACGGCAAAAGGAAGAGCCGTTCAGAACCTTATCAATATTGAGCCTGACGATAAAATCAAAGCCTATATCCGAACCAACGACCTCAAGGATTCCGAATATGTGAACCAGATGAGCGTGGTGATGATTACCAAAAACGGAACCATTAAGAAAACCTCTCTGGAAGCCTATTCCAGACCGAGAACCAATGGTATCAACGCGATTGAAATCCGTGATAACGACCAGCTTTTAGGCGCATATCTTACCAACGGAAACTCTCAGATTATGATTGCCACCAAAAACGGTAAATGCATCCGCTTCCCTGAAGAAAAAGTGAGAGAAGTCGGCAGAGGTTCTATCGGTGTAAGAGGAATTACCCTTGAAGACGGCGACGAAGTTATTGGAATGATTGTTGTAAATGATGTAGAGCAGGAAACCGTACTGGTAGTTTCCGAGCGCGGTTACGGTAAGAGAACCGCTGTTGAGGATTACAGAATTACCAACCGCGGCGGAAAAGGAGTTATCACCCTGAACATTACCGAAAAAACAGGAAACCTTATCGCCATCCAGAGCGTAACCGATGAAGACGGACTGATGATTATCAACAAATCCGGAGTAGCGATAAGAATGGGAATGGACGAAATGAGGGTAATGGGAAGAAATACTCAGGGAGTGAAAGTAATCAACCTTAAATCCAACGACGAAATCGCCGCAATCGCAAAAGTAGCAATGGATAAAGAAGTGGAAGAAGATGACGAAAACGAATCCGGTGAAAATTCCACAGAAAGCATTGACTCTTCCAACCCTGAATTTAAAACAGCTCCTCAAACAGGAAATAACGCTGTAAGCAATATGGGTGATGAAGAATACCTGAAAAAAGTGGAACAGGAAGAAGCAGAAGAAAACGAAAAAATAGAAAAAGCGGAGGAAGAAGATGAAGACGACTCTGAAGAATAACCAATAAAAAAATTACTTATGAAAAAAGTCTTTTTAAGCCTTGCCGTAGTTGCAACAGCTCTGCTTTACGGACAAAAGAAAGAAATTTCTGCGGCAGTTAAAGCAATTGAATCAGGAAATGTATCTGAAGCAAGCAGCCAGATTTCCGCAGCGGAATCTGCTCTCGGAGGTAAAACACATCTCCTTGAACCGGCAGTTTTGGAGCAATATTATTATGTAAAAGGTTTGGCACTTCTGAAATCAGGAAAAACTGCTGAAGGAGCAGGCTATCTTGCCAAAATTTCTGATTTGGGTAAAGAAACTGTTTACTCCGGAAAAGATGCTTCCAAAAACAAAATCTACTACATCGGAAAAGCAGCAGCCGATGCATCAGGAATTGAGGGCTTAAAACAGGAAAAATACACTCCTGTTCTGGCAGCCAAACTCGCAGCAGCCGTTGACCCGATTGTTCAGGCAACAGCCAAAACGGCAATAGATGCCTATAACGGTAAAAAATTCGCTGACGCCGCTCCTAAATTCGTTGAAGAATATCAACTGAGAAAAGCGGCAGGACAAGACAATAAAATGCTGTTGTATTACGCTGCGCTGGCGTACGAACAATCTGAACTTTCAGACAAAAACGAAAAAGCGGCGGTACTATACAAACAAATGGCTGATGCGGATTATAACGGTGTAGAAACCACTTATACCGCCAAAAACGCTGAAGGAACAGTAGTCGGGATGGACAAAAGCACCTGGGAAACTTTCAAAAAATTAGGAGCAGCATCCGGATATACGGATTTCAAAACAGAAACCTCTAAAAGTATAGAAAAAGACATCTATGAAGGATTGATGAGAACACTATACAACAGCAAGCAGTATGATGAGGTTATCAAATATTCTGATGCAGGATTGAAAAAATTTCCGGGAAACACTGTATTTACGAACCTAAAAGGACTTTCCTATTACAACTCCGGAAAAGCAGGAGAATTTGTGGAAACACTGAAAAAACAGGTGCAGGAAAATCCAAAAGACGTGGATGCATGGATGAATCTCGGCGCAATGCTGAAAGACAATCCGGATACGCTTCCGGAAGCGATTAAAGCTTATCAGAATGCAGCAGAAATAGACCCAAAAAACACGAACGCATGGGCAAGCCTTGCATATCTGACTATCGGTGATGATTCAAACACCATGGCAGAATATGAAAAACTGAGAAAAGCCGGGAAAATAGATGAAGCCAATAAAATCATCGAAACCAGAAGAGGAAGATTGGCAAAAGCATTACCTTACGCTGAAAAATGGCATGAAGCGAAACCCGATGATATAGAAGCCGTTTCTTTATTAAGAGGCATCTATACCAGTACCAAAAACGAAGCGAAAGCAAAAGAGTTCAAAGCCAAAGAAGAGGCTTTGAAAGCACAGGGAAAATAAAAACATCCCCGATATACATTTGAAAACCAGAGTATTGCTCTGGTTTTTTTTATGCCGTTACCAAAAGTTTTTCACAGATAAAATGACTGAGAATTTCTTTCTTATTTCCTACTTTTATCACCATTGATTTGTCGACTTTTTCAATCTTTACGACGGTAATGAGTGTTCCCAATGTCAGCTTTTTTTCATTGAGATAAGTGAGGAAATCATCATCATCAGTAGTTACGGAAGTAAAAACGATTTGCTCGTTTTCTGAACACTGGCTGAGTTTTTTCAAGTTTTGGGCAATGATATTTCCGTCTTTATCGGGTATCGGTTCGCCGTGCGGGTCGAATTTAGGATAATCCAGAAGCTCATCCATTTTGTCAAAAAACATCCGGGAATGAATATGCTCTAACTGTTCAGCGATTTCGTGTACGTTTTCCCAGCCGAAATTCATTTTCTTTACCAAAAACATTTCTGTCAGCCGGTGTTTCCTCACGATAAGTGCGGCTTCTTTTTTTCCTGTTTCGGTGATAAACAGCGGTTTATAGCTTTCGTAAATTACCCATTTTTTCTCCGCAAATTTCTTCATCATATTATTCACGGTGGGCATTTTCACGTTCAGAAATTTACTGATTTCGTTAATGGTAACGGTACTTTCGTTACTCATCAAGTGAAAAATCGCCTTCAGGTAGTTTTCTTCGGTATGGGTATTTTTCAAAATTGTTAGATTAAATATTTCACAAATCTAACAATTTTAAAATAAAATGCCGCAAGCTATTTATATCAATACTGTACAGAGGTGAAAAAAATCAACAAAAAACCTAACGGGTTTCCGAAACCCGTTAGGTTTTAATCATTATATTTTTTCAGAATTAACTGAAAAATTCTAATACAGCATCCGTAATATACTTCAACTGTTCCTCATCAAGCTCGGTATGCATCGGCAGGGAAATTACCTGATTCAGCAGTTTGTCCGTATTCACAAAATCTGCATCACTGCTTTCCTGATAGTACGCTTTCTGCTTTCTCAGGGCAACAGGATAATAAATCATTGCAGGGATTTCCTTTTCAGTTAGAAACTGCTGGAGTTCGTTGCGTTTTCCGTTCAGGATTCTCAAAGTATACTGGTGGAAAACGTGTGTAGATTTTTCATCACGCTTTGGTACAAGGATTTGAGGATGATTGGCAAAGACTTCATCATAATAATCCGCCGCTTTTCTTCTCGCATCGTTATAGGAATCGAGATTCGGGAGCTTTTTCCTCAAAATCGCAGCCTGAATACTGTCTAATCTGGAATTTACGCCAACTTCATCATGATAGTAACGCTCGTACATTCCGTGGTTGACGATTCCTCTCAGTCTGTGTGCAAGCTCATCATCATCAGTGAAAATTGCGCCTCCATCACCATAACATCCTAAATTTTTGGACGGGAAAAACGAGGTCGTTCCAATCGTTCCGATAGTTCCGGATTTTTTGGAAGTTCCGTCGGAAAAATGAAAATCCGCCCCGATTGCCTGCGCATTGTCTTCAACCACGTAAAGATTGTGTTCTTTGGCGATTTTCAGTATTTCTTCCATATTGGCGCACTGCCCGAAAAGATGAACGGGAATAATCGCCTTTGTTTTCGGGGTAATGGCTTTTTTTACCGCTTCCGTATCAATGGTGAACGTATCGTAATCCACATCTACGAGAACGGATTTTAATTTTAATAAATGAATCACCTCCACAGTCGCAGCAAAAGTAAAATCGGCAGTAATCACTTCATCACCCTCTTTCAGGCCGAGAGCCATAAGTGCTATTTGGAGCGCATCTGTTCCGTTGGCGCAGGGAATTGCGTGTTTTACATTGAGATATTCTTCGAGTTCCTTTTGAAAAGATTTCACTTCAGGACCATTGATAAACGCTGCGGAATCCAATACATTGAGAACGGCATTGTCCACATCTGCTTTTATTTTGTAATATTGGTTCTGCAAATCGACCATTTGGATTTTTTTCATAAACATTATATTTATGGTGTAAATTTACGCTTATTTGAGTGTTATCACAAATTTTAATTCCTGCTTATGAGAAAAATCTGTTTCCAAATTCACAAATTTTTTATAAACAAGAGTTTTCTCCATATTATTTTTATAAATTCGTCCCGTAAATCTTTAATTCCGTAAATCGTGAAAAAATTTTTTATCTATTTTGCTTTTGTCTTTTCAATAAGCCTTTCGGCACAAACCGAACTCGTATTCGTTTTCTTTAGAGACAAACCGAATAAAGCGGCGTTCTATTCCAATCCATTGTCTGAACTTTCGCAGAAATCACTGGACAGAAGAACCAATCTCGGGATTCCGCTCAATGACCAGGATGCTCCGATTGAGGCTTCCTATATTGCAGGAATTGAAGCACTTGGCTTTACTGTAACCGACAAATCAAAATGGCTGAACGGTGTTGCCGTAAATGCTACTTCAGCGCAGATTACTCAGCTTGCAGCCTTATCTTTTGTACAATCGGTGGAATCATTCGTAAAAAATCCTTCCGGAGGAATAATCAGCCCGAATGAAAGAAAATCTAAATTTCCAAACCAATCAACGGAAAAAACCAATTTTGATTATGGGACAGCAAATTCTCAGATAGAACAAATCAATCTGAAACTTCTGCATCAAGCGGGATTTACCGGAAGCGGCATTACCATTGCCATGCTGGACACCGGCTACCCGACCGTGAATACAGGAAATGCTTATAAAAGGCTTCGGGATAACGGCAAAATTAAAGGCGGATACAATTTTATTTCAAAAAACAATGATTTGTACAATTCTTCGTTCAATTCGCATGGTGCAATCTGTCTTGGTGCTACCGGAGGCTATCTGGAAGGACAGTTTACCGGTTCTGCCCCCGATGCCGATTATTATTTATTCGTAACAGAGCATGGAGACCTGGAAATTCCGGAGGAAGAACTGTACTGGATTCAGGCAGCGGAAGAGGCCGACCGTTTAGGTGTGGATGTGATTTCAGCATCTCTTGGATACGGAGATTTTTTTGATGATACCCGATATAATTATACCTATCAGGATATGACGGGAAGTCGTTCTTTCGTAGCACGCGGAGCGCAGGCAGCCGCTGAAAAAGGGATTTTCGTACTCGCAGCCAACGGAAACGAAGCCTACAGCGACTGGAATTATCTTCTCACGCCTGCCGACAACGAAAAAGTGTTTAGTGTAGGAGCTGTAACAGCTTCCAATCAAAGTTCCAGTTTTTCATCATTCGGACCTAATTATCTTGGTGTTATCAAACCCGATGCAAGTGCAAGAGGAACCAGCACAGCAACCGTTTATAACAACAGTACAACCTATGCCAGCGGAACTTCTTTGTCAACTCCCCTCGCAGCAGGCGGTGTGGCAAGTTTTCTCGGTGCAGTTTCCCCGACTATGAGCAGAGAGGCTGTAAAAAATTTACTGCGAAGCAAATCTTCACTTTATCCGAATTATACCGACCAGATGGGTTATGGAATCCTGAATTTCTGGGATGCTTACTCTTATTATCTCGCAGCAAATGAAATTTCCGGCAGCCAAAATATCACACTCTACCCTAATCCGAACAGCGGGCAATTCACCATCGAATCCGATTCCGAAGGAACGTTTACCATTTATGATTTCAGCGGAAAATTGATTTATTCAGGAAAATTAGCAAAAGGGGAAAATCCGGTTACTTTGAAAGCTCCGGCGGGAACATATCAGGTTTCCGTACAGGCGGGAAATAAGAAAAGCAGCAGAAAATTAGTTGTGCGTTAGTTTTTTTTGGTAAAAATTCACAAAAAATTTTGACTACTTATCGTTTTTTGAATTAGGCATATAATTAATATTTGTAAAACCTTAATAGGAATGGGCTTTAGCCCATTTTTTAAAGGAATTTATTGATGGGCTTTAGCCAAAACTTAAGATAATTTTTTGGCTAAAGCCTTATTTGATGCTAAAATTTTGACAGCGGGCTAAAGCCCGACGAATTGATTTGTTTAACTTGTTTTAAATCTATATTTGATGTCAAAATATTAGAGCCTGTTTAAAAATTATTAAGAAATAAAATTTTCAGGGATTTTTCTTTTTCCCGTCCCTAAAGGGTGGAGAAATCCCTGAAAATTTCATCAAAATTATACCCTTTAGGGTTAGAGAAATTAATTTTGATGAAATTTAAACATCCTATGTTAAAATCCA
>JASGDB010000162.1:0-4524 GCA_049841315.1 Bergeyella sp.
TCGGGAAACCAAACCCAAACGGCGGGAAACATTTCCGGTATGCACATCCAGCGGAACGGAAAGAAATTTCGGAATCTGGAATTGCATTGAGCCGAAATTTCTTTCCGTTCCGCTGGATGTGCATACCGGAAATGTTTCCCGCCGTTTGGGTTTGGTTTCCCGAAAACAAAACGACTGGAAAACGGTAGAAGAACTCGACTGCATTTTACGGAAAATGGATGCTGATGACCCTGCCAAATATGATTTTGCACTTTTCGGAATTGGGGTAACCGGTGAGTTGGAAGAATGAAATTAATTATTTAATCTTCCTCTCTGCTTGTTGCATTTTAACTTCAAGTTGTTTTAATTTCAGCTCTTTATCCTTGATGTTCAGCTCTTCTTTCTGAATATCAACAGGAGACAATTTTCCTTTCAACTTATTTTTTTCGAGTTTATTCCTGTCTTTTTCTAAATCAATTTTGGCTTTAGAAATCTGGTCTGAAATTTTTGAATATTCTTTTTGGGCCTTTTCCTGTTCTTTAGCTGCTTTTTCTGCTTGCTTTAATGCTTTAGCTTCAGCTTTAGCCTTCTTTTCTGTTTGTTTGACTTCTCTTTCAGTAGCTTTTTGTTTAGCTTTAGCCAACTGCTCTTCCTGCTTTATTTTTTTCTGCTCTGCTTTCACTCTGTCAGCTGCTAATTTAGCTGATTTTTCAGCATTTTTTCTTTCAGTTTCAGCTGCTTTTTGAGCTTCCTTGGCTTCTTTTGCAACTTTATCTGCCTCTTTCTGAGCCTGTAATCTCTCTTTTTCAGCTTGTTTTTCTAATTCTTCCCGTTTGGTAATTTCGGCTTTCTGTTCTTCCGTAAGTTCAGCTTTAGCCGCCGGAATAATAGTTCCTGTTTTCAAAGAATCATGAACCACTGTAGTATGCTCCTGTGCAAAAAGAGAAACAGAGCTTAATAAAAATAACCCTAAAAATGTGTTTTTAAATATCATGCTATTGAATAATTTTAATGAATCCCTGTACATGCAAAGATAATACCAATTCTTATGATTTAAGGTGTTTTTTAAGAAACAAGCGTATGGTATAAAAGTTTTGGATTTCTGGTAAGCGGTGCGGAAATATTCTTAATTTTGTAAAAAATATTTGTTACATGAGTCTTTCAAACATAGAACCTCAGATTATCTGGAAAAACTTTTCGGCGCTGAATGCAGTTCCTCGCCCTTCCAAAAAAGAAGAAAAAGTAATTGAATTTATTAAAAATTTCGGAGAAAGCCTCGGTCTGGAAACTACCGCAGACGAAACCGGAAACGTCATCATCAAAAAACCTGCAACAGCAGGAATGGAAAACCGCAAGCCGGTTATTCTGCAATCTCACCTCGATATGGTCTGCCAAAAAAACGGCGATGTGGATTTCGATTTTGAAACGCAGGGCATCCAAATGGAAGTAGACGGCGACTGGGTAAAAGCCAAAGGAACAACACTTGGAGCGGATAACGGCCTGGGCGTGGCGGCAATCATGTCCATTCTTGAAAGCTCGGATATTCCTCATCCGCAACTGGAAGCACTTTTCACGATTGATGAAGAAACAGGGATGACGGGAGCAATGGGATTGAAACCCGGGCAACTTCACGGCGATATTCTCCTGAATCTCGACACCGAAGAAGATGACGAAATTGATATAGGCTGTGCCGGAGGTATGGATGTAACTGCGAAACAGAATTACACTATACAGGAAGTGAGTGGTGAAGCCGTTTCGGTTGTGGTGAAAGGTCTGCAGGGCGGGCACAGCGGAATGGACATCCACAAAGGATTCGGAAATGCCAATGTGATTTTAGGGAGATTGCTGTATAAAGGTGTTGGAGCTTCGGAAATCCGTTTGGTCTCCATTGACGGAGGCGGATTGAGAAATGCAATTCCACGCGAGGCAAGAGCCGTTTTCACTGTAAAAAATGCAGACGAATTCCTAAAAGAAGCGGAAGCATTGAAAAATCAGATTCTTGAGGAATTTGAAACCTTAGAAAAAGATATTTTCATTGCTTTTGAAAAAATTCAGAATACGGAAAAAGGACTTTCTGCTGATGACTCTCGCAATATTATTTTCGCTCTGAAATCGGCTCACAACGGTGTTTACCGCATGAGTCCCGATGTGGCTGATTTGGTGGAATCCTCCAACAATATCGCAAGAGTAGAACTGAAAAACGGAGAACTTAGGATTCTCTGCTTATCCCGTTCGTCCGTGGAATCCACGAAAGATTCTGTATCGGAACAGCTGAAATGCGTTTTTGAGCTGGCAGGAATGGAAGTGCAAATCAGCGGTTCTTATCCCGGCTGGAAGCCGAAACCCGGCTCTGAAATCGTGCAGGTCATGGAAAAAATATACAAGGAAAAATTCGGAAGCACGCCTCATGTCGTTGCCTGCCACGCCGGACTGGAATGTGGTATCATCGGCGCTCACTATCCGAAAATGGAAATGGTGAGTTTCGGGCCGACCATTCGCGGAGCACATTCTCCCGAAGAAAAAGCGAGCATCAGCTCAACTCAGAAATTCTGGGGATACCTGAAAGATATTCTGGCAGCGATACCGGAGAAATAAATACAGGAAATAATCTAATTTTCTAAAAACCTCATAGGTTTCTAAAACCTATGAGGTTAAGGAAGTTGAATGATACCATGAGTACGGAAAGCCTTAGTATTTAAAGCCTTAACAATCATCTAAAAAAAAATCCTTTCAGAAGTCTGAAAGGTTTGATTTTAATTGGTAAAAACATTTATGGATACGGTGCTATCTCCACTTCCAGACCGTCCAGCTCTTCCGTAATCGGAATCTGACAGCCCAATCTGGAATTATCCTTGACATGCCACGCTTCCGCAAGCATTGCATCTTCCTCATCCCCTATTTCAGTAAGTTTTTCCGCACCGTTTATAATATAAACCTGACAAGATGCACACATTGCCATTCCTCCGCATACTCCGATAGTTCCGTCTTCGGCTAATTCGTAGGAGCGGATGACTTCCATGAGGTTCATCGACATATCGGTAGGTGCTACGATTTCGTGTACAGTTCCTTCTCGGTCGGTTATTTTTATGTTAATGTCTTGCATTTGTTTTGTTCAAGGTTCAAAGTTTAAGGTTTAATGTTAACCACCCCGTCAAAATTTTCTTTCTGAAAATTTTGCCACCCCTCCGGAGGAGGGGAATTTGAGTACACCTTTCGTTTAGTCAATCTTTTTCACAACAGCTTTTTCGGCTTCCTTACGGCTTCCGTCGAAACCGTCGATACCGCTTACGGTTGTGTACTTCAGGACGTATTTTTTACCGGGATTCAACCTTTGGTATACACTTTGGCACATCAGAGTAGCTTCGTGGAAACCGCAGAGGATTAATTTTAATTTTCCGGGATAAGTATTGATGTCTCCGATAGCGTAAACGCCGTCTATATTGGTTTGATAATCAAGAGCGTTGTTTACTTTTATCGCATTTTTTTCGATTTCAAGTCCCCAGTTGGCGAGTTCTCCTAATTTTGGAGTAAGCCCGAAAAGAGGAATGAAGAAATCGGTTTCGATGTCGGTTTTTTCACCGTCTTTTTCTACGGTTATGGCTTCGATATGCCCGTTTCCTTTCAGCTCGGTAACTTCGGCAGGCGTGATAAGGCTGATTTTTCCATTATCTTTTAAATTCTGAACTTTTTCTACGGAATCCAAAGCTCCGCGGAATTCATTTCTTCGGTGAATCAAAGTAACTTCGCTGGCTACATCGGCAAGGAAAATACTCCAGTCCAGGGCGGAATCTCCGCCTCCTGCTATCACAATTTTTTTGTTACGGAAATGTTCAGGGTCTTTTACGAAATATTCCACACCTTTTTCTTCATAGTCTGCAATATTGGGAATTTCGGGTTTTCTCGGCTCGAAAGTTCCCAAACCTCCGGCAATGGCAACGGCTTTAGCACGGTGTACAGTTCCTTTATTGGTAACCACTTCAAACCATTCATCATCCACTTTTGTCAGTGAAACTGCTGTTTCGGAAAGGGTGAATCCCGGCTGGAACTGCTTAATCTGCTCCATTAAATTATCCACCAACTCTCCTGCATTTACGGACGGATACCCCGGAATGTCGAAAATAGGTTTTTTAGGATACAATTCTGCCAACTGTCCTCCGGGTTGTGGAAGCGCATCGATAATGTGGCATTTTATTTTAAGCAATCCTGCTTCGAAAACGGCAAAAAGTCCGGTTGGTCCTGCTCCGATAATCAAAAGGTCTGTTGTAATCATATTTGTATGAAAGTAAGGTTTGAAAACTATTTAAAGGTGCAAAATTACGAAAAATAGAAGAATGCTTTGGTAATATATGTTATATAGTTTTAAGAGAGCCCTGTGTAAATTTTACCGAAATTTATTTTTATGGCTCATAAAGAATATCTTGGTTCTTCGACAAAAACTGTGGATTTTAAAATTAACATTTATCTATAAATTCTCAATTCCTGTTCTTTTGTCTTGAAACAAAAGAACCAAAAGTTCAAGACTTGGAAACTCGGCTAAAATTTTAA
>JASGDB010000163.1:0-21200 GCA_049841315.1 Bergeyella sp.
ATAAATCTTCAAACACGAAGCAAAAAATCCATCTCAAAATAGCTATAAAAATTTTTAGCAATAAAATTTAATTGAATTAGGCGTTTAACCATTATTGAAAACCCAATTTGCTCGAACTAATCAAAATATAAATTAAATTTTGGCTAAAGCCTTTTTGCTATTGCCTTTTTTATAAATGGGCTAAAGCCCATTCCTATTGATGTTTTACAAATATCAATTATATGCCTAATTCAAAAAATTAAACAGGTTATAAAACCACCTACTAAAATTAGTATCGTAAATATCTTTATCCAAAAATACAGTTTTATCTGCATTTGAGCAAGTGGAATAAAATCCCTTTTTCGACAGAAGATGGATTTTTGTTGTAAAAATAAAAATGTTAAATTTCTTTATTTGTTGTTGTATAATTGATATTTATTTATAAATTTATCGTTTAAATTTTAGATATATGAAGAAAATTTTTATTTCTTTGCTTTTAGGAGCAATGTCAACCACGGCTTTCGGGCAATGGAGCCCGGCAACTCTACAAGGTGAAGCAATTCGTCCGAACGTAGATGTGAAGCAGTATTATTCATTGAATCTTAATGAGATACGTGCTAAATTGAACAACGCACAGGAATCCGGAAAAGGAGCAGCTCCTGTTGTTATTGAGATGCCGACTTTGAGCGGCAAAATCGAAAAATTTGCGGTGTACAGCAATCCTGTTGTTGTAAAATCTCTACAAGATAAGTATGGTCTCGGATCGTATGCCGGAGTAGGAATTGATGACCCGGAAAAATTTGTCCGTTTTTCAGTTTCTCCTTACGATTTCCAATCTATGATCATCAAGAATGGTGTCTATGAATTCATTGAGCCTCAGAACAAGGAGAAAACAGTTTACGGAGTTCATCCGAAAACCAAAAAATCAGCAGCTGCAGACGGAACATCTTGGCTTTGCGAAAGCACAGAACCTGCGCTTACTAAAGCACAGATTGACAAAATGATTTCTTCCGAATCCAGCTTTGCCAACAATCCGACAGATTTTAGCAAGGCTTCAGACAAGAAATACAGAACAATGCGTCTGGCGGTGTCAGTAAACGGAGAATATACGCAGTATTTCGGAGGAGTATCCCAGGCTTTGGCAGCTATCAACGCAACTCTTACCCGTTGTAACGGCGTTTTTGAAAAAGATTTTGCACTGCATTTGATTCTTCAAGATTACCCTCAGCTGATATATACTGACTCAAGTAGCGACCCGTATACCACTATGTCAAACTGGAATTTGCAGTTGCAGCAAACCCTTACTTCCGTTATCGGAAATGATGCGTATGATATAGGGCACATGTTCGGAGCTTCTGGTGGTGGAGGAAACGCAGGGTGCATCGGCTGTGTATGTGTGAATCCGGCTACTACCAGCACATTAGCGAAAGGTTCCGGGATTACTTCTCCGGCAGACGGCATCCCTCAGGGAGATAATTTTGATATCGATTATGTAGCTCACGAAATGGGCCACCAGCTGGGTGCAAACCACACATTCTCTATGTCTCTGGAAGGAACAGGGCAGAATGTAGAGCCGGGATCCGGATCTACCATTATGGGATATGCGGGAATTACCGGAGCAACCGACCTTCAGGCACATTCTGATGCGTTTTTCCATATCAACAGTATTATTCAGGTGCAGACCAACCTGACAACTAAGACCTGTGATGTAGAAACTGCGATTACGAATCAGCCGCCGGTAATTACAGCGATGTCGACGGTTACAATTCCGAAAAGTACGCCTTTTGTACTTACTGCTCAAGCTACCGATCCGGAAGGAGACCCTGTTACCTATATTTGGGAACAAACAAATAGTGCGACTACAGCAACTACAGCATCTAATCTGGGGAACCTTACCAGCGGACCTACATTCAGGTCATGGACACCTACAACCGACCCTGTAAGATATTTCCCTAAATTCAGTACAGTATTGGCAGGAAATATTAAAAATACGGCAGACTGGGAAGCTGTTCCTACTGTGGCAAGATCACTTAGTTTCAAAGTAACTGTAAGAGATAACAATGCGGATGTTGCACAGCAGCAGAGCGCGTATGCATCTCGGATAGTTACGGTGGGAGCAAACGGCCCGTTCAAACTCACAACAACAAAGGTGTACAACAATGCCTCTGGCCCGCTAACCTGGGATGTGGTAGGAACAAGTGCGGCGCCTTACAATGTATCCAATGTAAAAATTGATTACAGTTCAGACGGAGGTACTAACTGGACGGTCTTGGCTGCTTCCACTCCGAATGACGGGACAGAAGATCTAAGTTTCTCATCATTCGCTACAGGAACCAATTTGATTATAAGAGTTTCTGCAATCGACAATATATTTTATGCACTCGGAAATGTAGTTGTTTCTCAAATCGTTTTGTGCGATGGTTCTGCTCCGGTAGGATATACAGTAACGAATATTACCACAAGCGGTGCAACGATTTCTTGGGATGCTATTTCCGGGGCTTCTTATATCCTGAATTACAGAAAAGTAGGAGATGCAACCTGGATTTCAGTTCCTGCTTCTACCAATTCTGTAAGCCTCACCGGTTTGGAAGAAAGCACACAGTACGAATATCAGGTGGCAGCTGTTTGTTCCGGAACTACAGGTACGTACTCTGCAACACAACAATTTACTACATCGATGATGGCATATTGTACATTGACATCAAGTATTTCTACCTATGAATATATTTCCAATGTTACCGTAACTCCGCAGGGTGGAACAGTAATGTCAAATAGTTCAGGAGCAAGCACATATACCGATTATACCGGTGATACATCAAAATTAATCACATTATATAAAGGAACAGCGAGCAACACGATATCTGTATCGAAAGCATGGACAGGAACTAAATATAATGAATCTATAAAAGTATGGATTGATTTTAACAGAAACGGAACATTTGAAACAGGAGAGATTGTAATGGACACAGCATTGAATCAGACGACTCCGGTTACTGCAACTTTTGCAGTTCTTGATACTGATGATGTGTATTCCGGAGACAAAGCACTGAGAATGAGAGTTGTTATGAGAGACCAGATTCAGAGCAGCGCTTGTGGTTCCTTTACATATGGTGAGGTGGAAGATTATTCTGTTAAAATTGTTGATGAAAACTTAGCCGTGAGCGATACTTCAGCTAAAGAACTTCAGATATACCCTAATCCAGTAGCTGATGTACTAAACGTAAGTAAGGTTTCCAAAAATGCGGAATATACGATATACAGTGTATCCGGTAAGTTGGTGGCTAAAGGTAAAATTGTTGAAGGAAAAATAAATGTATCTAATCTTGTAAAAGGTGTTTACATTATCAGTGTAAATGATAACGGAACTTCTTTCAACTCAAAATTCATTAAAAAATAATCGGAACGATTTTATTAATTGAATATTATAATCCCAGAAAGTCATTTCTGGGATTTTTTTTGGAAAAAATACGAATTTCCGCAATGATTAATAAGGGAGTTTTGGCGGTTTGTTTATCATTTTCGGTGATGATAAATTTAAACATTCCTACAGAAAATAAATTGTTTTTAAAAATTCTGATATTTTACCCTTTCAGAGTTCAAAAAAACCTCATAGGTTTCAAAAACCTATGAGGTTTTAAAAGAATACACAAAAACGCTTTCAACCGAAAGCGTTTTTGTTTTTTTACACCTTATTTCCTAAAAACAAAATACACCGCCATCACCAGGCATATCGCCGCATACAAATGATTCAGGCTGAGCTTGATATTCTTGAACACGACGACTGCAAAAATCACAAAAACAATCAGCGTAATCACTTCCTGAATTACTTTCAGCTGGAAAAGGCTGAAAGGGCCTCCGTTTCCCGAAAAACCGAACTTGTTCGCCGGAACCTGAAATATATATTCCAAAAGTGCCAGCCCCCAACTCAGCAGGATTATTGTAAAAATTCCCGACTTTTTCAGCCATCCCATTTCTTCCAGCTTCAGGTGGCCGTACCAAGCCAGTGTCATGAAGACATTGGAAATAATCAGAAATACGATTGTGAAAATTCCTTTGCCCATATCAATTAGTTAAAATATTTCCACCTCGGAACAAGTGCAAAAAGCCCAACTGCAAAATAGAAAAAAAGTGCATTGAGGTCTGACAGCAGAAATACGGAAAGATAAAAATTATGCAGAAGAAAATGCAGCATCAGCAGAAACGGAAAAAGAATCACTCCGGCTTTACGGTGAATTGCCATCAATGCGGACATTGATAATACAAGGAAATCCACAATAAAAATAATCCAGAAAAATTCTACAGGAACATTCGTATCATTTCGCTGCGAAAAATGCAGAAGATCGGTATTGACACTCAGTAAAAACATCAGTGCCGGAATAGCAACTGCGATATATAATCCTCTGGATTTTTTTTCCACATTCCCGAAATAGCTGCCGTTATCACTCATAATTTACTCAATTTTATGACTCCGTAAAGGTAAATATTTTTTCTTTACCCTTTGTTTTTCTTCTTACAACACTCCTGTTGATTATGGATATAAAAACAGGAAGTCGGATTCCGTCCCGTTTTTTTTTTCTTTTCCGGTCTAATACTCGGGTTTCCGGATTCTTATTTTTTTCTTTGAAAATTTCAAAAAAAAGCCTAAATTTGCAGTCTTAAAAAAGTATAAAAATACATGGGCACTATATTTACCTTATTCATGGTTGTAATCATGATTGTGAGCGTTCTTCTGATTATCATTATTATGGCGCAGAATCCTAAAGGCGGAGGTCTTTCCGGAACATTCGGAGGAGCATCTTCCGCACAGTTCGGAGTTCAGAGAACCAATGACTTTATGGAGAAATCCACATGGACTTTGGGGATTACGATTGTAGTTCTGATTCTTTTAAGCGTAGTGCTTACCGCTAATCCGGTACAGACAGCTCCGAAAAAAGCTCCTGCGAAAACAGAAGCTCCTGCGAGCCAGCCTGCAACAACTACACCTGCGAACACAACTACACCTGCAGGAAACTAATAAAGAATTTCTCAGATAAAAATTAAACCGGTCTTTTCAAGGTCGGTTTTTTTTGCATTGAAGTTGGGATTTTTAGAATCCGGAAGTATTCCAGTAAGAATCCTGATTTTTCACGAAAAGACATTCAATCCATGAATCCAGCGACATCATGTAAAGTGTTTTTTCATCAAGATTTTGAAATGGAGAATTGAAAAAATCGGGATTGAGATTGATGTTTTCCCTTTCCACAACTAAGATATTTTCGGGATTGTAAAAAGGATAATGCACAATATCAGGGTTGGTCGTAATCAGTTTTCTGCCGGAAGCAAGAACCTCGAAAGTGCGGATAGTAAGACCATTTTGGAACGGTTTATTAATATCCAGAATCGCTTTCGATTGTTTGTAAATACTTATAATATCACTGTGATTCAGTTTTTTATAGCTCACTTTCCTGATGTCGAAATATTTGAAATGCGTGTCAAAAATCCGTTTCAGAATAAAGGCAGTTCTTCCCGGAGTGTAGTAATAAAAGAACGTTTTCAGTTGAAAATTTTCGGCTTCGAATTTTATTTTTTCTCCGACAAGATAGCGGTCTGTATGCGCACTTCCGATGAATGAAAGGTCGTATTTTTTTTCCTTTTGAGAAAGATTTTCAGAACGGTAATCGTCAATAAAAAAAAGCGGACGGAACTGCAATCCGTAGTTCTGAGCATCTTTTCTGTCGAAAGTAAACTTTGATGAAAAATACGGAAGATGAGATTTGAGTGCAGGGTATTCTTCTAAAGAATCAAAATTATAGTAAATCATTTCCGTTTCGGGATGCTGTTTTCTGAACGATTCCAGAAAAAAGGACGGAACAGCTTCCCCTTTTATCAGAAGAAAAAAATCGTATTTTCTGCCTGAGGTTTCTTCGAGGATTTTCCGGTAATATTTTTTTATGGTATAATTTAGTAATTTTTTACTAAAGCGGATAATTCCTTTGGTAAGAACTGAATTGGAAGGACGCTCGTCATAAAAATCCACCTCAGCTCCCCATTCCTGAAGCCTTTGAGCAATAACATTCTCGTATCCGAAAAATCGGACGGAAAGAAACAGTATTTTTTTGTCTTTCAGCTGATTCATTTGAAAAGCCCTTTAGCTTTCATTTCTTCAAGCGAAGCCATGAGATTATTGTCCTGAATATTTTGCCGAAGAACCCATTTTGCAAATCTTTCGATTCCTTCCCTGAAGGAAATTTTCGGTTCAAAGCCAAGTTTTTCCTTTATCCTGCTGATGTCGGCGAAATTATGCCGGATATCTCCAACCCTGAACTGCCCGGAAACATTGATTTCCCGGTTTTTACCGTACATTTCGAGAAGAAGCTGTGCCACCGAAATAACATCAGTGGAAAGTCCTGTTCCCACATTGAAAATCTGTCCGTCGGCTTCCTTCATTTCGATGCATTTTACCGTTGCTTCCACTGCATCGTCGATATGGATGAAATCACGGCTTTCTTTTCCGTCTTCAAAAACATTGATGTTTTTCCCTGTGAGAATCTGCGTTGAAAAAATGGAAAGAATCCCGGTATAAGGATTCAAAAGCGACTGTCCTTCTCCGTACACATTCTGGAATCTTACGGAAACAGGTGCGATTCCGACAGCCTTTCCGATGGTCATTACCATTTGTTCCTGCTGATGCTTGGTAATTCCGTATATGGAAGCAGGATGTATGGCGGATTCTTCATCCGTAGGAAGCGGTGTTAAAATGTGCCGGTCGCCAAAGTAAATTTCAAAATCTCCGCGTTCCATATCTTCGGTTTTCCTCGAGCCGGGATATACAATTCCCTTTTCGGGATGCAGATATTTTCCTTCTCCGTAGATAGCGCGGGAAGATGCGATGATGATTTTTTTGATGTTATTGGGTTGATTGACCAGATTATCCAGCATTTTTGCCGTACCGCCAATGTTGGTTTCCGTATATTTTTCAATCCGGTACATAGATTGCCCTGTTCCGGTTTCTGCGGCAAGATGAACGATAATTTCATTATTTCCGATTGCCTGTTCCCAGTCTTTACGGTTGGCAACATCTCCTTTTATGAAATGTACTTTGTCTTTTATGCTTTGGTAGAGCGGAGAATCTTTTTCGGGATTTTTCCCGTGAATCTGTTCGGAAAGACAGTCCAGCACCGTAACGTGGTGGCCTCTTTCCATGAGCTTCAGGGAAAGCCGGCTTCCGATAAATCCTGCACCGCCTGTAATGAGAATGTCTGACATGGATATTCTGAATCTTTAATCTGTTTTGCTTTTCCGGTTGTAATACCACGTGCGGAGAAGCAGAACAAGGTGTTTTAATTTGTAAAAATACCGATAAAAAATGTATTCGGGAAAAGTAATTTTTTTAAGCTGATACATTTCCTTAATCGTTTTCTGATAGCCTTTTTGCATTTCGGGAAGATTGGCGGACAAGCCGGACACTCCGAAAGTGCGTTTTCCGCTTCCTGCGATAACGAGGCTTTCGTTCAGGATATACATTTTATTGTTCAGAGAAATTTTCAGCCAGTAATTGACATCTTCGGCATATTTTTGATTTTCGTCGAAAAAACCGGTATTTTCCAATACTTTTTTTCTGAAAATAACGGTGGACGGCTGCGCTTCATTTCTCAGCATCAGCTTTCTGAACGTGATTTCTGCGAGATTTTTTTTTACTTTGTAGGGAAAGAGGATTTCACTGTTGTTCCTTGTTGTTGCAAGAAAATCCATTTCAAAATCCGGATTTTTGAAATACGAAATCTGTCTTTCGGTTTTTTCTGGAAGCCATTCGTCGTCGGCATCCAAAAGTGCGATAAAATCTCCTTTAGCGGCTTTCAGCCCTGTGTTTCTTGCTGCGGAAACTCCTTTATTTGCCTGATTCAGTAGTGTGATGTTCATTTCCGGATGTTCATTTTGGTATTGTTGAATGACTTCAACACTGCGGTCGGCAGAACCGTCATTGGTGATGATGATTTCAAAATTCTCCTGCGGATACGTCTGATTTCTGACAGAATCCAAAGTTTTTGCAAGGGTATTTTCAGCATTGCAGACGGGAATTATTACCGAAATCATCATTCTTTCTGCGGGTTTATATTCAACATTGAAATTGCAATCAGCAGAAAAGGCATTGCCATTGAGAAAAAGCTCAAATCCATATACGATTCATCAATACTTGCTTTCAAACCGAATTCCATAATCTTCTGAATCAGGGTAAAAAATACCGTTAAAAAAAGTATTCCAGCAATTCCGCTGATAATTTCCGTAAATGTATTCAATTTAAAAGAAACCAAAGATGCCAGAAATAAACAGAAAATACTCAGAAGCACCGGCTGTTTTCCTCCCTGAATAAGCAAGGGATTATGGCTCATTATCATTTCTGTATTTTCCGCATTTCTCAAAAATAAAAAGAGGATAAAAAGAATGGTAAATCCGAAAGCTGAGAGGAATTTTATTTTGTCTTTAGCCGTGAAATTCCAAAAAGGCTTCAGAAGCAGAACCGCCAGCAGCAAGACTACGGAAAGCCTCGTAAGCATGATTAAAGCAGTGAGTACGGCAATCCATACGATGGGAATTTTTCTTTTTTTCAAAAAATATTTCCAAACCAAAAGGGCATATCCGAGAGCAAAAACGAAATTGGAAAAAACATCGCTTTTGGTATACAATTCCCAAAGGTAAGAAGGCGATACAATCAAAAGAATCAACGCCAGAAGCCGCTGCCTGTGGTTGCCCAGCGAGCGGTAAACCAAAAAGACAAACAGCAGAAAACAAAAATTCTGGAGATACTGAACGTTTCCAAAGATGAGATAGAACGGAATTCCCAAAATAACGAGTCCGGGAAGATTGGAAGAAGGCTGCCCCTGATGGCTTTTTTCCAGATAAGGAAAGCGGTTGTGGAGTATCGCATCAGCTCCGGACTGCATGGCAGACCACCGGTCGACAATCAGGCTGTAGCCGTCAATTTTCAGGTTAAGAATTACTGTGAATATGAAAAACAATAAGCTGACAATCCAGAACAGCCATTTGTACGTTTTTTCCTGAAATTTTATTTTTTTATACAGAAAAATTCCTCCGGAAATAAAGAGTACATACATCAAAAACGCAGCAAAACGAAAATCAGGAGCATATTTGAACGTAAATATCCCGTTGATGAATACATAAGCCGCCACTGCTGAATATGCCGCTGTTTTTTGACTGATAAGTTTATTAACAGGAATCACACTATTATTTTTTGCTTTCATCATACGGAATCCTGTTGGTTATCGACCTTCCTAATGATATTTCATCGGCATATTCCAGTTCGTCGCCCACTGCAATTCCTCGTGCGATTGACGAAAAATTCACCGGAAAATGCCTGAATTTTTTATAAATATAATAAGCAGTTGTATCACCTTCCATAGTTGCGCTCAATGCAAAAATAAGCTCTTTCACTTCACCAGATTCCAGTTTGTTTTCAATGGCAGGAATATTCAGCTGGCTCGGGCTTATTCCTTCAATCGGAGATATTTTTCCGCCAAGAACCAGATATTTCCCGTTGTATTTGGAGGTGTTTTCTATTGCCATGACATCGCGGACGTCTTCTACAACGCAGAGCAGTTCGGGAATGCGTTTTGAGCTGGCACAAATTTCACAGATTTCGGTGTCGGAAAAATTGTGGCATTCTTTGCAATACTGAACTTCGGTTACGAGCTTCTGCAAAGCATTTCCCAGGCTGACTGCCTGACTTTGCGGCTGCCTGAGAAGATAAAGTGCCAATCGCAATGCGGATTTTTTTCCGATGCCGGGAAGTCCTGATATTTCTTCTACTGCTTTCGCCAAAACTTTACTTGGATAATCCATAAGGCAAAGATAACAAAAAGAGCCGATTGTGAGGAGATGGCGACGGGACTTCGATGCAAGGCAGATTCACCTGCTAAGAGCAAAGGTAAAGCTAAGTAAGCATAAAAAATTTGGGATTTTAAAATTTTTATCAGTAAAATTTAAGCCGGCTTTAAGCGTTTATCAAAAAAAATAGGATAGGAGATTTTAACTTCCTATCCTATTTTTATTTTATTTTTTTATGATTTTCACGATTCCTTGCTGTTCAATTTTGATAAAATAGATTCCCGGCAGCAATCCGGAAACATCGGTCTGATTGCTGATGAATGTTCCGGTTTTCACCAGCTTTCCTGAAGCGTCAAAAATTTCATAGCCGTACTGTTGTTTTTCGCCGGCTTTGATATTCAGAATATTGGTAACAGGATTGGGATACACGGAAAATACCCCTTCTGTATTTACTTCTTCCGTATGCTTTTCCACAACGGACGAAGCACCTTTTCTGTTTATCCGGTTTCCTGTTAGAAGGTTCGGATCAACGGGGCCTACCTCCTTGCCGTCGGCATCGTATTTTATTTTTACGCATCTGCAGCTTGCTGCAAAATAAGGGTCGTTGTTGTCATGGTATACAGTCATTCTGTTCGCCGTAGAAGCGACATCGAAAAGAACTCCGATAGGTCTTCCTATGTAATTGGAATTCAAAGCTGCTGTCCATACTTGTGGATATTGGAAATTAATGGAATTAAATGTTCCTTCCGTACTGTTGTTGGAGGTTACATTCCGGCTTCCTCTTGAACCGGATTTCGGGTAGTTTCCGATATTGTATTCCGTATTTTGGAACAAATATCCAACGGTAGAACCTGTGGTACCGTTTCTTACGCGGGTTCCCAGATAATCAGTCATGATATTGTAAGCAGTTGTTACGATTTTGTTTTTTTTGTACCAAGGTGTAATGCCGAGGTTATTTGATGCCGAGGTGGCTGTATAAATCACATCGGGTATTCTCCAGCCTTCGGGGCAAGGGTCGAAAGGAGATTTTACGGTTGCTCTTCCCCACCTATCGCTTTCAAGATTAGGTTCTTCTGCGAGCCAGTCCGTCCCGTTTGTATGCAGCGGTGCCGCAGGATTGTATCCTGCCAAAGTGCTTGGAATCATATACACCAGAGGATTTTTGACGGAGTATGATAGTATTTTTGAAATTTTCTCCGCCGGTTTATCTGTTGATGTTACATTTTCGGAATTGGCGTATGTAGCATACGGAATGATGTAATTCCCTCCCAATGTATTGTAGGTTGCCCCCGTAAGGGTGGTATAGCTTACATTTCCTGCAACATCTGTTGTTCCGAGGAAGATATTATAAGCTCCTGTGTCGTATGCATTTTGAAAAACAGGCAGGGGATCTTTTCTTCCCCATTGATAATGCAGTCCTCCTGATGCTTTTATTTGTGCGATTTCTGTACTGTTTGGTGTCAATGGATTGGCAACTACAGGGAAGGCATCGACAGCACCGATATTTCTGTCCATAAATTCTGTGGATAAAATATTTTTTCCGTTTTCTACATAGTTGATATAGTTGGGAGCATTGTTGTCGGGCTGCTCTGTGGTGTACACATAAGAAGAAACCGGAGTGTCGGTAATCCAAATGTGCCAGCTCCAGTATACAGGATTCGTAATGCTTCCGTTATGAAGGGTAATCACGGCATTTCCGCTTTGGTTGGGATTGATATTCACATTGATTTTTGTTTCCGAAATCTCAGAAAGTGAAGACGGATAAGGGTTGCTCAATGATACATTACTGATAAGCCCCGTGTTGGTAGTCCAGAGAACATTGGTTTTAAGATTATTAAAACTTGAAGGGTCTAAAATATCTTCATTTCCAAGAAGCTGGCTTTGTACGGAAAATGCTTTGGAAACAGGGATTTCTATTGAAAAGGACACTGGCTGCTTTACTTCCTGATAGCTGTTCGCCGAATACATTCCCTCTGTATAAGAGGATTCTTCGGTGAAAAATTCCGTTGGGAAGTCATATAGTTTAGTGATATACAACGGGTCTTTTATGCATCGGCATCCCAGAGCATCAGAAGTAAAGGCGTTGTTAAGGGGTTCGTGCAGGTATCTCCCTTTTACGGATGGCAGTCCGGAATCCGGAATATCAGGCTGATCTTTATCCGGAAGCAGTGAAAGAGCACGGGCATTAACAGCAGGGGTTGTATCGAAATGTCTTGTCATTGTTGCAGTCCACAAAGCGGTATGGTGCATATCCGTGTACTGGCCGTCCTGAGTTATCCTTGAAATAAGCCCTGTTCCCGGAAATGTTCCCATATCAAATCCGCCCACATCTGAAAAATCCATTCCGATATTAGCATAAACTTTTCTTCCTGCTATAAAGCCGGGAGTATCGTTATCATTGGGTTTTATAATGTGATACATGTTGGCATCAAAATCACTTTTCCCCATGTCGGTTCTCGGGCCGAAAGGAGAAAAATCCACACGTATATCATCTGTATATGAGAGAGATGCAAGGTTTGCCACCAGCATAGAAGGGATTCTCCAGCCGTTCGGACAAGGGTCAAACGAAGATTTTTCTCTATATGGAGCCGCATCCGAATCGTTTTGATATGAAGTAGAAATGATTCCTTTTGAATTGTCTGACCATAGGTTTAATTCGGTAAGCCGGCTTGCATCTAAAGTACTGCTCGTTCCAAACCAGTTCACCATGATATTTGCATTATTATTGTAATACGCAGGGCCGGAATTATCGTCTTTATTCACATAAATCAAACTCAAGGGATTATTGACGGATAGTCTTATATTGTTTTGCACACTGGCATTGGAAAGTGTAACATACTTTGTAAAAGAGTCAAAATTTGCAGCATTGCTGAAATTTCTTGCCTGCCGGTGTCTTACCCTTCCCAGCGAGCCGGAAACTTCATAAAAATCGTCGCCTTTTAGTGCTAATGGCGGAATCGGGTCTTTTCTTCCCCATTGATAAAGAAGTCCTCCGTTTTTATTCCATTGTTCACCGGCAATGCTGCTGCTTATTGCTCCCAGATTTCTGTCCATCCACTGCCATTCTGTGTCGGGTATAGTTTCTGTTAGTCCCGCTTTGATTTCTTTTTTTACATCAGGAAAACTTTTATAAGTGCTACCATTGGTTGGGTTGTCGGTTACCCATACGTGCCAGGACCAGTATACAACGCCGTTTACTTTGAAAGCAATTACGGCATTCCCTTCTTTGGAGGTATTTATTGGGACTTTTATTTTTGCGCTTTCGCCAGTTCCTATTATTTCTAAGCTGTAATCAGCTCCGGACTTTATCAATCCGTGCTTGTCTTCCCAAAGAACATCTGCAGAAAGAGTTCCGTCCGGAATCGGGCTTCCTCCGATATGCGCATCGGATTTCCACATTACATAAGCCTTTTTTACCGGGATGTATAATCCGTCGCCGTTCAGGGGGTTGGTAGGGTCGAATATATAGCTGTTGGGGGCTTTTTCCCAATACACCAGTGCCAGGGTTGAGGTGCCTGCATTGCTCACCCTGATGGTTGAGCTGGTCTCAGTGTTCCGGATTTGCGACAGAACGATTTGTGCCGGTACATACAGACACAAGATTAAGATGAATTTTTTCATAACATGTAATATTTATTAGTTTAAATTTTGTTATAAATTGATTCATCAAAGTGTTTTTTAAATTCAATCAAACAGAAAAAGCATAAGCGAAAATTGTTTAATGCGAACTTTTTGCTAAATTAAGATAATTTACAATATAATATTAATAAAATATTGACTATTATATATAATATAATGACAATAATTAAATATCTTTACCATTTCCTCATGTTAAAAACTTGAGAATCAAATAATTCAGCAATTTGAAAAAAATATCATTTTTACCCCATAAAACTTGCATTTATTGAGACAAAGACAGTGTTTTCCCGGATTTAAGCATTAAAATCCTGTCCCGATTGACGTATTTTTTTATATTTTTGAGGGATAAATCTTTTTTTTTTGAATTAATTTCTGTGAAGTTCAGGCGGCAGCTCTTTTTCTTGGATTGATATTCCCTGTTATGCCGCCGGATATCTCTTGATATGGGTTTTCAACAAAAAATGAGCTGACGAATTATTTTCATCAGCTCATTTATTATTTTTTTAAACTAAACTTATACCGGCGCAAAAATGAAAGCAGCAACAGCCACCAAGCCGATTGCTATGGAAGAAAACAAATCGAATTTTTTCACTTCCCTTACTTCATTGCGGTTAATCACCACATCTTCGCCTTTCGTGTTTTTACCGTAGATTTTGTCTGCATCCACTTTCAGCACTTTTACTTTGGTGGTTTTTGCATCGTTGGTCTGGATAGAATACCGTTTGTACAGCGCAAGACTGTTGTCGCGCATCGGTTTTTCAGCATTCACGATTCTTGTCTGGCAGGATGTCAGCATCAAAACAAGCCCTAAAACAAATATGGGAAAATATCTTTTCATGGAATTTTTTTTCAAATATACTTATTTTTTTCATTTGGTCAAGTTTAGAATAACAGCAAAAAGCAAAAATATATTGCTGAAATCAGTTGTATTGCTACAAATAAAACAGTTAGTATTAGAGATTCCGGCTCCCCTCTCCTTCGGAGAAGGGCTGGGGGTGAGGATTATTCAAATCCTGAGCAATCAGCCACGCCTCGCTCCAGCAAGCCTGAAAGTTGAATCCGCCTGTAACCGCATCAATATCAAGAACTTCGCCTGCCAAAAAGAAATTCGGGAGAATTTTTGATGACATGTTTTTGAAATTGATTTCCTTTAAATCCACGCCGCCCGCCGTTACAAATTCGTCTTTGAAAGTCGATTTTCCCGAAACCGAAAATTTTTTCTCGCAGAGATTTTCCAAAATCAGATTCATTTCTTTGGCGGAAAGATTGGCGATTTGTTTGTCGGGATTTATGTTGTTGATTTCCAATATTTTGTTCCAAAACCGATTCGTAACCTTAAATATTTTGGACAGCCCGACCGATTTTTTCGGATTTTCATTTTTAAAATTTCTGAACATCTGCTCGGTTTGCGTTTTCGGAATCGAAACAAAATTAACTTCAATTTCAAAATGATAGTTCAGCTTTGCCAGAGTTCTCGCTTCCCACGCCGAAATTTTCAGAACCGCAGGACCGGACAATCCCCAATGCGTAATGAGCAAAGGTCCGTTTTCTTCTGTTTTTAAATCGGGAATACGGATTTCCGCATTGGCGAAACTCGTTCCGGGAAGGTCTTTCAGCAAATCGTCTTTAATGTTGAAAGTAAAAAGCGACGGAACGGGTTCAACGATTGTATGCCCTAAATTTTCAATCATTTTTAAAGATTTCGGAGAGCTTCCGGTCGTGTAAATGACGAAATCTGCTGTAAAATCTCCGTTATTGGTCGTGATGAAATAATCGTTTTCTCTTTTCTCGATTTCTTTTACCGTGGTTTTGGTGAGGACTTTTACGTTTTTTTCTTTTGCTTCATTGAGAAAAACATTAATAATACTTTGCGAAGAATCGCTTTCTGGAAAAACGCGGTTGTCATTTTCGATTTTCAACGAAACATTTCGGTTGCCGAACCATTCCATAGTGTCTCCCGGCTGGAATTTGGTGAAAACGCTTAACAGTTCTTTGTTTCCTCTCGGATAAAACTGAACCAGCTCTCTCGGGTCAAAACAGGCGTTGGTAACATTGCATCTTCCTCCACCGGAAATCTTTACCTTTTGAAGAACATCCGTATTCTGCTCCAAAATGGTAATTTCGTATAAATGCTCATCAAGATTGCACGCACAGAAAAAACCTGCCGCTCCGCCTCCGATGATGATGATTTTCTTTTTTTGCATTGAATGTGGTTTCAGCGAAAATGTTCATTTCTATGCCACAACACGAATAACAGCCGTATCTCTTATTTTTTTCTTTCGGCAATTTCCTCGATTAGAGCTTTGAGCAGATTGTTGTTGGCTGAATAAAGCTCGGTTATCTGCTGCTGATTTTTCTGTATGCTTTGCAACAACCCATCGGGAACTTGGTTGTTTATGGTGGGATAATATTGTTGCTGGACAGACGAGCTGTTGTCGTTATAAACAGGATTGTTAATAACATTGGAACTGCTCTCCAAGAGACTAAACAAATCTACTCCGTAAACATCGGAAATTTTCAAAAGATTTTCCGTTGTGGGCTTTGCCTGGTCGGTTTCCCACAAATGGTATGCCGGCTGTGAAACACCCAATCTTTCGGCTACTTCTGCCTGAGACCAATTTCTTTCTGTTCTGTATCGTCTTAATTTTACACCTAAACTCATAGCGGTTTTTCCTGCGAAAATACTTACTTTTTTTCAAACCATATCATTTTATTATTTTCCTTATTGAAAATATAAGCGGGCTTATCACATCGAATTGTATATCATTTTATTTTTGTGGAAACAAATGCACGAAAGGCGTTTTGCGGACAAAGCCGTTTTCGGACATCTCGCCGTAAGATACTTTGATATACTTGCGGGAAATTTTGAAAGAATCGGAATATCCATAAAATCCCTCTCTGTATTTTTATCAACATTTTTTAAACATTAACTATAAAAAAGAATCTTATGAAAATAGATTTAACAAGCAGTGCAAATCAAAAACAGATTGCAAGCGCAAGAAGCCAGATTAAAGAGTCGGCAGATTTAAGAAAATTTGATAGTTTTTTGGCAAAATATGATGTTATTGACTTCAATGACAGTGAACAATTATCAGCAGCAAAAGGTTGTTGTGGCGGAGAAAACTGTTGTCAAAACATTACAATTACTCCTACATTTGGCTAACAGATTTATTGTATGCTTACCCTGTTTTGGTAATTAAATTATTCCGGAACAGGGTTTTAATAAACAATCTTAAATGAAATCGCCGTATTTGCAAAACATTGACAAGTTAAAAAAAGAGATTTATGAAATACCTTTTAGTGAAATAGAAAATATGGGTTTACTTGGCACATATTTGATGGTTTCTGCTAACTTGCTGACATATCTTCCACATCTGAGCAACGAAGAGCGTTATAAACAGGTTCAAAATATTCAGTTTAATCGTAATTTATCAATCATAGACCAACACTATTTTGAGGTGTTGAATAATTTAAAAGTTATTGATAAATTTGATATTATTGAAAAAAGCATTAACAGCAGTTTTATTTTTGTTACTTATCATACAGGTTCTTACAGATTATTTCTTCAACTCCTCAGTAAAAAAGGAGTTCCTTTCAGTTTGGTAACGGAAGAACGTTTCATAAAAGAACAGGGAGATGTTGTGAAAAGTATATTCAAAAAGTTAAGGGAAAATCCTAATGAGGAATTGGAAATACTGCCTGCCGAAAATCCAAAATTGATGTTTGAATTAATGAATCGTTTAAGAAACGGCATTTCGGTGGTTTTTTACATAGATGGGAATACAGGTGCTACCGATAAAGATTTGGACAAAAATAAAAATCTGTTCAAAATTAATTTCTTGAATCATCATATTTATGCAAGACAAGGAATTGCGTATCTCGCTTATCTTAGCAAAGTTCCGTTGGTTACAGCCGTTGCGAAACGGAACAAAAATTTGAGCAACAGACTGCTGATAAAACCGATAAGCACAAATTCGCTGATGAAAAAAGGTCGCAATGGTTTCATCAATACAATTACACAAAAACTGTATGGAGAATTGGAAATTTTTCTGAAAAAACATCCTGAACAATGGGAAGGATGGTTTTACGTGGATAAATTTTTTAAACCGGAAATAACACAAGATGTTTCAGAAAAAATAAAGTTAAAATCCAATAAAAAAGTATCTTTGTGTCTGGAAGACTCTGTGTATCTGACAAAATATGATGAAGAACACGCTTTTTTGGTAACAAAAAAAGATTATCAAATTATGAAAATCACAAATTTGCTTTATGATGTTTTGGATTTTTTCAGAACACCGCAGTTGGTAAAACCGAAAGAATCTTTACTTATCAATAGCAATGTTGTCAATT
This sequence comes from Bergeyella sp., assembly GCA_049841315.1. GTDB lineage: Bacteria > Bacteroidota > Bacteroidia > Flavobacteriales > Weeksellaceae > JASGDB01. Next base: position 17,791 of record JASGDB010000163.1, read on the forward strand.
GGGATTTCGTAACAGAACTGATTGAAATGAAACTTATAAGCCCGACACAATGAAACACCATTTCCCAACCTTGATTTTTTTGATTAGCACATTTTCGTTCGCACAACAAAACTACAAAACCGATATAGATTTGGGTGGTGGTTTTTTGATTACAACTTTTCTTAATTTAAACAACGAGCAGAATCAATTTTTGCTCACATCGCCCAAAAATGCTGACAAAAGAGCAATCGGCAGTTTCAAATCAACTTTGGGAAGAATGTTTGGAAAATTACCAAAAGAGGGGGTTTTTGTAACGCTGAACGGCACACAAAAAGGCGATAGTTTGGTAGGAAATGCCAAGGTTCCCGTCTTAGGAAATTTGAAATTCAAAGGTATTGCAAAATCAAACCAAATAAGCGGTGATTTACTGAAAGACGATAATACAGAAGTTGCTGTCATAAAAGGATTTAAGACAAATGAAACCAAAATAGACTACAAAAATTTCTATTCAAAAATCGTAGAAATTACCCAAAATAATATCTATTCCAAAGACGTTTTACAGACAAAAGAATGGCAGAGTTTCCAGACAAAACTCAAAAAATTGTGTAACAATGCGCAGGACGATGTTGAACTTTTTCTCGGATTTAACTTACTCAGCCCAAAACTCACTTTCAGTCATTACAACCTGATAATGCAAAAAGACGGAGAAGAGCAGGACAATTCGGAAGAAAAAACGCCGACCGTAATTTTTGAAGAAAAAACACCCGAAACGGCATATCTGAAAATCAAAAATTTCAGCACTTCACAAACTGAAATTGCCGAAATTTTTCCGAGAATAACGGCAAAGAACTATAAAAATCTAATCGTTGATTTGCGCGAAAACGGCGGTGGTGGTTTGGAAGCCGCATTTGAATTCGGAAAACATATTTTGAGTGAACAAACCGAAGTCGGATATTTCATTACCAATAAATTCGGAAATCCCGATATACAAAGTTTTTCCTCGCTTCCCGCAACGAAAGCCGAGACCACAAACGGCTTCATAGAAGAACTAAAACACGGAAAAGGCGCAAAAATGGTAATCCCGAAATCAAATAATGCCATATTTTCGGGGAAATTATATGTTTTAACCGACAAGAAAACGGCAAGCACCTGCGAGCCGATTGTGTATGTTTTGAAAAACACCAAACGAGCAACCATTATTGGCGAAAATACCGCAGGCGCAATGTTGAGTGCTGCTCCTTTTGAAATTTCGGGAAAATACAAACTCCTGCTTCCACTTGCGGATTTTTATACTTATGACGGTGTTCGGCTTGACCAAGTCGGTGTATCGCCAAACATCCGAACAGAATCCGAAAATGCCTTGAACAAAGCACTTGCATTGATAGGGAAATAAAACAAAATCAAAAATGGATTTACTAAAAGGCGGAGCTATTGTTGCGTTCGTGGCTGGTTTTTGGGACAAAATCAAAACTTTTTTATGGCTGTTACTTTCCACTTTCGTTCAAAAGGCAGAAATCAAATCCGAGGACGTGCACGGCGAAATAATCGGTTATTTGGTAAACAACTATAAAAAACTAAACGGTTACGATAAAGTCTTTTCTTCCCAATACGAGTCATTCAGAAACGGAAAATACGGATTAGTTCCTTATGAAAAATACGGAGACAGTTTAATGGTTTTCCTCTCCGAAAAAAAATACTTTTTTAAGTTAATAAGGATTCCTTTTATTTTCAGCAAAAACAAGGTTTCATTGGCGGGCGGAGAAAATAACAATGAACAAAAAAACGGAACAAGATGTTTCTCCAATATTATTTACATTCGTGGAACGGTTGACGTTGCGGAAATTGTGAAAAAATCAATCATTCACAGAAATCGTCTCAGTTGGCAGATGGACGATTGGGAAGAAAAAACAAACCGTTTCAACATCTATTACTTCCCCGAAAGAGAACGAAACAATGAAACAAAACAACATTACGGCTATGGTTTTGCTTGGTTCAAACAAAGTCAATATAAATTATTGGGAATCAGTCAAAACGAATTGGGCAGAGAACTAAAAAGTTACGGCAACGCTTTGGAAAATTTATTTTTTCCGCAGGAAATAAAAGATTTAATCAACATTATAGGTTTATGGGTCAATAGCAAAGATTGGTATAGAGAAAAAAGTATTCCGTGGAAGAAGGGTTGGTTGTTGTATGGTGTTCCCGGAACAGGAAAAACCGCCTTGGCAAGAGCGTTTGCGGAAGATTTGGATTTGCCGATATATTTTTTTTCTTTGGCTCAAATGTCAAACAACGAACTCATCAAATCTTGGCAAAGTATGCAGCTGAATATTCCTTGTATCGCTCTGATTGAAGATATAGACAATGTTTTTGACAAAAGAAAAAACATAGCACAAAACTCCAATTTTCTGTTTAGCAACTTTACAAACCAAAGGAGTGATAATGAAACTGCCGAACAGAGCGAAATAAAAACTCCATTAACGTTTGACACATTGCTGAATTGTCTTGACGGTATTGATAAAACAGATGGCGTTTTTACGATTATCACGACAAACGATATTAGCAAAATTGATGAAGCAATCGGCGTTCCACAAACCTTAGAAAATGGAGACCAAAGATTTATTTCCACCCGCCCCGGAAGAATAGACAGAGCCATACTTCTAAGTTATATGAGCCGAGACAACAAAATCAAAATGGCAGAAAAAATACTTTCGGACTTCCCCGACAAGATAGAAGAAATAAAAATTCATATAGCGAAAGACGAGCAAGAAACGCCCGCTCAATTTCAAGAATATTGTGCACAAATTGCATTGCAAGAATATTGGAAAAAGAAAGAGCAAAATTTATTTCGTTCGTCCGACATTCAAAACCATATTTTATAACTTCTCTTATCAATTTTATAAACAAATTTATCCGAAAAGTCCGGCAAACAATTTTATTTTCGTATCACAAACAAAAGAAAATGAAAAAACTAATCATCACAACAATCCTCTCTCCCATACTCGCATTGTCTCAGAATACAGGCTTTGACAAAGCGTTGAAAATCGGAGAAATAGCCGTTGGCGGTCTAAGCCTTCTGAAAAGCGGAAAGTCACAGGATAATAATTCTACCACTGTAGAAAATTTTTGTGTCAGCAACAAACTTACGGATAAAGTAACATTCAAACTTGCCGCAGACGACAAAAACGACAAAGAACTCGTCATTCCTGCCGGAGGCAAAGAATGTGTTTACAAAGTGGACAAAGGAGTTTGGCGTTATGTTGTAACACTTGCCAATGGAGAGGTCTACAAAAAAGGAGAATACAATTTAGAGCCTGTTTAAATTTTATTCAATAAATTTTTTATGGCGGATAATTTGACCATTGTTTCAGAATTTTCCATTACGAGCTCGTAATTTCTGCATAATCTTCTGTCGTTATCAAACCAAGAAAATG
>JASGDB010000164.1:0-12983 GCA_049841315.1 Bergeyella sp.
GAAAAAGTGCTGAACAAATTAAAAAAATACGAACAGGCATTTAAACTAAAATCCGATATTAAAGTGGCTTTGGAACAGGTTTCGGTTCTTAAAAATCAGAAAAACAAACAGACTTTAAACGAGTTTTTAGATGAGTTATAGCGTTTTTCCTTCCGATAAATTTAAACGGGAGGCAAAACGGCTCGTTAAAAAATTTCCGTCTTTGAGGCAGGAACTTAAAGATTTGAATGCGGTTTTGGAAAAAGAACCGCAAACAGGAATATCCTTAGGAAATGAAACCTACAAAATCCGTCTTGCCGTTAAAAGTAAAGGCAAAGGAAAAAGCGGAGGAGTAAGGATTATAACGTATATTGTTACCGAAAATAAGGAAGTTTATTTGCTGACCATTTATGATAAATCTGAGTTTGACAGCATTGATATTAAAACAATCAAAATTATTATTGAAAGTTTAAATAACGAGTAAATTGAAATAAAACGTACCCAAAATAATCTGAAACTATGGAATTAAACAGTCAATTAAAAGCACTTGCCGAAAAAATTGAAAACTTGAAACAACATATTGATACGGAAGAAAGCACGAAACACGCTTTTGTACTCCCATTTATAAATATTTTAGGTTATGATACATTTAATCCGACTGAAGTAATTCCCGAATTCACTGCGGATTTAGGACTGAAAAAAGGAGAAAAGGTGGATTATGCTATTTTCCAAAACGGAGAGCCGATTTTAATAATCGAGTGTAAACATTGGAACTCCGAACTAAATGTTCATAATTCTTCACAACTGTTTAGATATTTTCACACTACTAAGACAAGATTTGCTTTATTAACCAATGGAATTGTTTATAAATTTTATACGGATTTAGTTGATGCCAATAAAATGGATGAAAAGCCATTTCTTGAATTTGATGTTACAAAACTAAAAAACAGCACTATTCGAGAAATCGAAAAATTCCATAAATCCAACTTCGATATAGATAAAATTATAGGCAATGCAAGTGTTTTAAAATATACAAGCGAATTGAAACAACTCATTGAAAATGAAGTGCAAAATCCGGGCAGTGATTTTGTGAAATATTTTGCAAGTCAAATTTATTCCAGAAGATTAACGGCAAATGTTTTGGAAGAATTCAGAGAAATTACCCAAAAAGCATTTAGTCAATACATCAGTGATAGAATTAATGATAGATTAAATTCTGCACTCAACAAAGAACAGGAAAAACAGCAAGAGGAAGACATTAAAACCGAAGAAGGAGAAGACTCCAAAATCAATACTACCGAAGAAGAAATAGAGGCTTTCAATATAGTTGTTGCAATTTTAAGGAGAAAAATCGCGAAAGAAAGAATTGTTTATCGTGATACACAATCTTATTTCGGAATTTTACTTGATGATAACAATAGAAAGCCAATAACAAGGCTTCATCTAAACGGAGGTGTAAAATATATCAGTTTGTTCGATAAAGACAAAAAAGAAACGAAAGAAAAGATTGAAAGCATTGATGATATTTACAATTTTGAAAAACAACTTTTAGATGTAATTGATTTTTATGACAGAGAGTAAGCCCTCAAATTCTGTATAAGGAATATGTTAAAAATCCAATTCAAATTTTGAATTGGATTTTTTCAATAAATTATAAGCCAAATCACTTATAATCATCATTTATAAGTTTTTTTGCTTATAATTTTAATTTATTAGGGATTTTACTTATATTTGCAGATTATAAGTCAATATGCTAATAATATGATTGGGATTATTACCGGAGATATTATCAATTCGCAGCAGAGCGCTTCCGAAGAATGGATGCCGTCCCTGAAATCGCTGTTCGAAACTTTCGGTAAAACACCGCAGGACTGGGAAATATACAGAGGCGACGAATTTCAGATGAAAACAAGCATTGATGAGGTGTTCTGGATTGCTTTGTGCATTAAGGCACTCATCAAAAAAACCGAAAATCTGGACATAAGATTAGCAATAGGAATCGGAGATGAGCAGTTTTCCTCCGAAAAAATCACGGAATCCAACGGAACGGCTTATGTAAATTCCGGAAAGTTGCTGAAAGAAATAAAATCCGACAATCGCAGTTTCGCCATACAAACTCCCGATTCAGCCGTCAACAAAGATTTGAATATGGTTTTTAAATGGGCAGTTCTCAGTTTCGACGGCTGGACTCCCGTAGTTTCGGAAGTTGTTTTTGAAATGATGACGAACCGTAAAATCACGCAGGAAGAACTTGCGAAAAAGATGAATATCACGCAATCATCTATAAGCCAGAGAATTAAACGGTCAAATTTCGACCTCATTATCGAAACCGACCATTATTTCAGAAAAAAAATAACCGCTTTATAAAATGATTTTCGTTCAACTCATATTGGCACATCTTTTCGGGGATTTTATTTTCCAGCCGGATTCGTGGGTTGCCGATAAAGAGCGGAAAAAAGCGAAAAGCAAATACCTGTATTTTCAAACGCTTGTCCATTTTGCTTTGGTAATGCTGTTTTTATGGAATATTGATTACTGATGGATTGCGGTGGTTACGGGAATTTTGGCGAAAATATAAGTTTCGTAGAAAAGTAATAAAAACAAGCCACGAAGTGGCGTAATCAATAACCAAGGGTGAAGCCCTTGGAAAAAATAAATCTAAATAAAATGGAAAAAAGAGAAATGCTTTATGAAGGCAAAGCCAAACAGATTTTTCTCACCGGAAATCCCGAAGAAGTCATCGTTCGTTTCAAAGACGATGCAACCGCTTTTAACGCCCAAAAACGCGGACAAGTCGATAGAAAAGGCGAAATGAACAATGCCATTACTACCCTAATTTTCGAATATCTGAAAGAAAAAGGAATCGAAACCCATTTCATCAAACAGATTGATGAACGCGAACAACTCGTCAGAAAAGTTTCCATAATTCCTTTGGAAGTGGTGGTTCGCAACTATTCCGCAGGAAGTATGGCACAAAGATTAGGCGTTGAAGAAGGCATCAAATCACCTGTTACGATTTTCGACATCTGTTACAAAAAAGATGAATTGGGCGACCCATTAATCAACGACCATCACGCAGTTTTTCTCGGTGCAGCAACGTATGAAGAACTCGACGAAATGTATGAACTTGCGGACGACATTAATGAATCGTTAAAAGAATTATTCGATAAAATGAATATCATTCTGGTCGATTTCAAAATAGAATTAGGAAAAACTTCAGACGGAAAAATTATCCTCGCCGATGAAATTTCACCCGATACTTGCAGATTGTGGGATAAAAACACTTTGAAAAAACTTGACAAAGACCGTTTCAGAAGAGATTTGGGAGAAGTAACCGAAGCGTATGTGGAAATCTACGAGCGATTGAAAAAAGTTTTGGATAAATAATTTTTCTGAAAAGTAAAAAATGAAAGATTTACAAAAGTTCAAAGAAGATTATTTGAATGATTTTAAAAATAAAATCTACGGAAGAAATCTTCTGAAAACCGAAGATATTTTCGATTCACCTGCCGAAGAATGTGGAATTTTCGGACTTTATTCGGATAATGATTTGGATACGTTTTCCCTTTCGCAGTTCGGACTTTTCGCATTGCAACATCGCGGACAGGAAGCCTGCGGAATTTCCGTGATGAACAAAGGGAAAATTTTCAATATCAAAGATGAAGGTTTGGTTTTAGACGTATATAAAGAAATTCGCGAACCTGAAACTTTTATGGGAAATTCGGCAATCGGACATACAAGATATACCACAGCCGGAGATAAAAAGAAATACAATTTCCAGCCTTTTTTTGCCAAAAATGAATGGGACCAGATTATCCTTTCCATTGCACACAACGGAAACTTAACCAATGCAAAACAACTGAAACAGGAACTGGAAGCAGAAGGTGTAATGTTCAAAGCGACCTCCGATTCGGAAGTGATTCTGAGACTGATTCAGAAAAATCTGGATTTGGGACTTCGCGGAGCAATCAAAGCCACAATGGAAAAAATCGAAGGTGCGTATTCCGTGGTGGGAATGACGAGAAATAAATTTTTTGCGTTTCGTGATTTTCACGGAATTCGTCCGCTGGTTTTGGGTGCGATTGACGAAAAAACGTTTGTGGTCGCTTCGGAATCGGTTGCATTAGATGCAGTTGGAGCGCAGTATATAAGAGATATTTTACCGGGAGAAATTGTTTATACTTCCGACAATGAAAAAGGATTGCAGTCTTTTCTCGTAAAAGACGATTGCGAAAGAAGAATCTGCGCTTTCGAGTACATCTACTTTGCCCGCCCTGATTCTACTTTGGAAGGAATCAATGTACACGAAATCCGTGAAAAATCGGGAGAGAAAATTTGGGAACAAGCACCTGTGGAAGCCGATTTGGTCATCGGTGTTCCCGATTCCGGAGTTCCTGCCGCAATCGGTTTTTCCAAAGCATCGGGAATTCCGTTTCGTCCGGTTCTGATTAAAAACCGCTATATCGGAAGAAGTTTCATCGTTCCGACTCAGGAAATGCGGGAACGCATCGTGAATCTGAAACTGAATCCTATTATTTCCGAAATTAAAGATAAAAAAGTCGTCATCATCGACGATTCCATTGTTCGCGGAACTACTTCAAAACGTCTGGTAAAAATTCTGAAAGATGCGGGAGTAAAGGAAATTCATTTCCGAAGCGTTTCTCCGCCGATTATCGCACCGTGTTTTCTGGGAATCGATACGCCGTCCAAAGACGATTTGATTTCTGCCAATATGTCCGTGGAAGAACTCCGCAAATACCTCGGAGTCGATTCTCTGGAATTTTTGAGCATGGAAAATTTAAAAGAAATTCTGGGAAGTTCCAATCACTGTTTCGGTTGTTTCACAGAAGAATATCCTGTTGAAAAGGGTGAAGAAATAGAACTTTTTAATTAGTCTCTCATCAAAATAGTATAACTAATTAATGAGAGACTAATTATTCTGAAATAATCTTTTTCGCTTTTTCCAAATCTTCCGGCGTATCAATTCCCACACCCACAAAATCGGTTTCTATCATTTTGATTTTCATTCCGTTTTCCAAATAACGGAGTTGCTCCAATTTTTCAGAAATTTCTAAAGGTGTCATTTTCAAAGCAGAAAATTTCAACAACGCCTCTTTCCTAAAAGCATAAACCCCGATGTGTTTGTAGTATAGTGTTTCATCGGAAACATCTCGTTTGTAAGGAATTACGGAACGGCTGAAATACATCGCAAAACCGTTCAAATCGGTAATTACTTTTACGTTATTCGGGTTTTCTATTTCTTCTTTTTCCTTTAATTTTATTTTAAGTGAAGCCAGAGAAATTTCCTTTTTATCATCGTTTTCAAAAACTTCAATCAGTTGTTTCAAAGGTTCTTTTTTCAAAAACGGTTCATCGCCCTGAACATTGATAACGATTTCGCAATCAAAATTTTGCACAGCTTCGGCAATGCGGTCGCTTCCCGTTTCGTGTTCGCCCGTCATTACGGCATTTCCACCGATATTTTTAATTTCATCAAAAATAATTTCGGAATCGGTTGCCACAAAAACATCGTCAAAAAGTCCTGTTTCCACCACATTTTGATACGTTGTGGAAATAACGGTTTTTCCACCCAAATTTTCCATTAATTTTCCGGGAAACCGTGTAGAATTGTATCTTGCGGGGATTACAGCTATGATTTTATTCATTCTATTTTTATTACTTTATGAGTATTTTTTCCAATCTTTCATCGGGAACAAAATCCAAAACATCAATCAGTTTTACATTTTTAAAATCTTTGTGAAAGGTGTTGATAACATAGTTAGATGAAATTGGCAAGATTGCAGACGGAACTTTCAGCAGCAGATTTTTATTTTCCAAAAACCACTCTTTTCCTATTTCCTGAGTTGCTCCATAATTTTGAGTTTTTCGCCATTCATCGGGCAAATCTTTATGATTCACAGCGGAAACTCCGCTATTATCGGGAACGTAAATCACCATTGTCTGAAATTTATCCTCAAAACCAACACCTTTTATCCGAATCATATTTTCGAGCATTGCAAGGCAGACACTTTCAGAGGTATAGATTACTTTCTGTCCGAAAACATTCCATCTTCCCATATTTCCCGATGCAAACAGGTTTTGGGAAAATTCTTTTTTTGTTATTCTGAAAAGCAGCATTATTAATTGGGATAACCTTCTTCCAAAGCGTTGAGTTCATTCATCAATAAATCTATTCCACCGGAAGTATTCAGCCAATCTGATGCTTTCTCATCGGAATTCCAAAAGGGTTTTTCCAACCAATTTGAAAATTCAATAATGCTCCCGAAAACTTCTTTTCCTTTATTATAGAGCTTTACCAGTTTCAGCAAATGCTCACTGTAATTGGCATCAAGAGATTTTTTCTGCTCTCTGTAATTGCTGATTGTTCTTGGGGAAAGATTGATAATAGAAGCCAAAGTTTTTTCGGGCATTTTTATGGCATCGGCAAAGGAATAAAACAAATCCGTATTTACGCCTTCGTGGGCTTTTTTCACGAGAGAATAGTCGTCTTTTATGGAAAATCCTTGAAAAACATGAGCAGGAACGCCGTACATCGCAACAGGCTCTTTTACAGCATTTTGAGATTGCTCATTGGTTCTGTCCTGATATTTTTTTGATTTCATAACATCATTTTTCTACCACAAAGATAGAAATTTTTCCAAAGCAAAAGTGAATTTTTTCCATTTTTAACATTTTATGAAAATAAAAAATCTTACAATAGCCTATTCAAAGCATTCTCCAGCTTCGGCAGACATTCCCTGATTTCCTCCACCGACAATCCTCCAACCGAAGCACGAAACCAAGGCGAAGACTTCTCATCTCCGAAGGCAGAAAACGGAACCAGCGCAATTCCTCCCTCATTGATAAGATAAAAAACCAAATCCGATGAATTTTCGATTTTGGTGCCGTCCGGTTTTGTTTTCCCGATGTAATCCAGTTGTATGGTGAGATACAAAGCTCCCATAGGCTCGATGCTATCCACTTTCATTCCTTTGGATTTCAGCTCCTGAATGCCGTTGTGAAGCACTTTCAGGCTTTCTTCCAGGCGATTTTTGAACTCATCGACAAAAGAGTCCACATTGTTTTTATTTTCATAAAATTTTGCCACGGCTTCCTGCTCCGGCTTCGGCGCCCATGCTCCAACGTGGGTAAGAAGTGCTTTCATTTTGTCAATAATATGCGCAGGACCAAATCCCCAACCGACACGAACACCCGTTGCCGCCAGGCATTTGGAAATTCCGTCGATGTAAATCGTGTACTGTTTCATTTCAGGATACAGAGAAACAGGGTCTGCATGCTGTGCCCCGAAAGTAAGATTACTGTAAATCTGGTCGTACATCAGGTACAAAGCCTTTTCATTCTCCCCTCTTTTGGCATTTTCTTCCAAAATCATTTCGCAGATATCGGAAAGCTGTTGTTGGGTAAACATCGTTCCCGTCGGGTTCAGCGGTGAGCAGAGTGCTATCAGAACAGCATCTTTGATGTGTGGTTTTATATCTTCAGCGGTCGGGAGAAAATTATTTTCTGCGGATGCTTTCAGTTCCACGGCATCAGCGGAAGTCATATATGCGTAATGATTGTTATTCCATGACGGAATCGGGTAAATCACTTTGTCGCCTTCATCCACAATCGTTTTGTAAACGGCATAAATCAATGGTCTCGAGCCGGCAGTAATCAGAATATCATTCGGAGCATAATCCAGATTCCAGCGGGATTTCAAATCTTCGGAAACTGCTTTTCTCAGAGAAAGCAATCCGTTGGCAGGCGGATAATTGGTGAGATTGTTTTGGTATGCTTTGGTGATTTCTTCTTTCAGAAGTGCAGGAATCGGATATATATCGGAATTCAGGTCTCCAATCGTAAGATTCGCTATTTGTTCGCCTTTGGCTTTCAGGTCATTGACTTCGTTTCCTATTTTTACAATTTCTGAGCCTACAAGGTTGGAGGCGAGTTTTGATACTTTCATTCTAAATAATTATGATAATTAAAAAAACGGTGAAAATCCTATCTTTACAAAAATAGACAAAAAAAATCAAAAAAAACACCCGAATATTTCTTTCGGGCATTCTCTATTTTTATTAAAACAAGATTAGAAAATCTCTCTCCCTGAAAAATGAAATTGCGCTTCAATCAAAGCATTTTCATCAGAATCCGAACCGTGAACCGCGTTTTCTCCTACGCTTCTTGCAAACATTTTTCTGATAGTTCCTTCCGCAGCGTTTTCAGGATTGGTAGCTCCAATCAGCGTTCTGAAATCTTCCACTGCATTTTCTTTTTCAAGAACGGCAGCAACGATAGGCCCTCTGCTCATGAATTCCACCAGCTCTCCGTAGAACGGTCTTTCGCTGTGTACTTCATAGAATTTTTTTGCATCAGCAACGGTTAATTGTGTAAGTTTCAATGCTTTAATTTTAAAACCTGCTTCAGCGATTTTTCCTAAAATTGCTCCGATGTGTCCGTCTTCAACAGCATCGGGTTTAATCATCGTAAAAGTGATGTTACCTGACATATATTTTGTTTTTTAATTGTGCAAAAGTAGTAATTTTTTGTATATTTGCACAGAAGATTCTATTTGAGAGTTGATTTACGGATAATTTTTGGCACATTTGTTGCTACAATTATTTTGATTCTCATGTTTAATTTGAGTTTTCATGGTTATTAGTTTTTACCCGACTTCGGTCGGGTTTTTTTATTTTACAGAAGTGTTTTCTTCTGCTTCTTCCATGAGCTTGAGATACGTAATATAACGGCTTTCCTCGATTTCACCCTGTTCTACAGCATTGATTACGGCACATTTCGGTTCGTTTATATGAAGACAATTATGGAACTTACAGTTTCTTCCCGTCGAAAAAATTTCAGGGAAATAATGCTGTATTTCTTCTTTTTCCACATCAATCATCGCAAATTCCCGAACTCCGGGCGTATCAATCACGCTTCCTCCGAAGTTCCAGAAATGCATCTGCGCAAAGGTTGTAGTATGTTTTCCTTTCAAATGGGTTTCGGAAATTTCAGTTGTTTTAAGATTCAGTTCCGGCTGTAAAGCATTCACCAAAGTTGATTTTCCGCATCCCGAATGACCGAAAAAAACAGAGGTTTTATCTTTTATAATTTCCTGTAAAGCATTGAGATTCAATTTGGAATAAGAGGAAATTTCAAGTGTTCCGTAGCCGATATTTTGGTATAAGGCTTCAATTTCATTTACGATACCAATTTCAGCTTCTTCCAGAACATCCATTTTATTGAAAAGAATCAGCGGTGTAATGCTGTACGCTTCGCAACAGGCAAGAAATCTGTCGAGAAAACCTAATGAAGTTTCGGGAAATTTCAACGTGAAAATAAAGCAGGAAACATCAATATTGGAAGCGATAATATGAGATTCTTTGGAAAGATTCACCGACTTCCTGATGAGATAATTTTTGCGCGGTTCGATTTTGGTAATCCACGCAATATCGTCCTGCTCCAGCTGAAATTCAACAAAATCCCCAACCGCAAGCGGATTCGTAAGACGATTTTTGAGAAGTTTGAACTTTCCCCTGATTCTCGCTTCATACATCATCCGAGTATCAGATTCCATGACCTGATACCAGCTTCCCGTAGATTTCGTAACTAATCCTCTCATAAAAGATTGAGGTTGAGATTAAGGTTGAGCGAAGATACTACTTTTTCCTCTGCCCTAACCTCAGCCTGATTTATTTTTCAATCATAATATTATTCTGAACCTCAATGGATTCCTCATGAATGGCTTTGAACACTTTTTCGATGAATTCCTGTGACATTCCTGTTTCAAAAGCCTTTTGGGAAGCATATTCCGTAATTTCTTTCCAGCGGTCAGGCTGAAAAATCGCAATATTATTCTGCTTTTTGATTGTTCCGATTTTCTCTGCAATTTTCATACGCTGTGAGAAAAGCTCAATCAGCTGAAAATCAATATCTGAAATCAAAGTTCGGTGTTTTCCCAATTCGTTTTCATATCCTGAAATGTCGGTATTTCTGATTTTCAGATTGGCAAGAAGCCCGGCAAGAACTTCCGGCGTAATCTGCTGTGAAGCATCGCTCCACGCTTCATCAGGATTGGAATGGGTTTCGATAATCATTCCCTGATAACCGACATTCAGCGCTTCCTGAGCAATGGCTGAAAGTCCGGCTCTGTTTCCGCAGATATGCGATGGGTCAACAATCATCGGGATATTCGGGAACTGATTTTTGAAATCGAGGGCAATCTGCCAGTTCGGCGTATTTCTGTATTTCGTTTTCTGATAAGACGAAAATCCTCGGTGGATGGCTCCGATGTTTTCGATTCCCTGCCCTAAAAGTCGTTCCATTGCACCAATCCATAACGCTAAATCAGGATTTACTGGGTTTTTTACCAGAACAGGTTTGTTCGTTCCTCTCAAAGCAACGGCAATTTCCTGAACGGTAAAAGGATTCACGGTGGAACGTGCACCAATCCAGAGAATGTCAACATCTGCTTCCAAAGCCGCGAAAACATGGTGCGCATTGGCAACTTCCGTCGCAGTTTTGAAGCCGTATTCTTCTTTTACTTTTTTCAGCCAGTTCAGCCCGATTACGCCTACTCCCTCGAAACCGTTGGGTTTGGTTCGAGGTTTCCAGATTCCGGCACGGAAAACGGGAACGCCTGCTCCTGATTCTTTTATTCTTTTTGCGGTTTCCAGCATCTGCGCTTCACTTTCGGCACTGCAAGGCCCTGCGATGACAAGAGGTGCGGAATACTCTTTAATCCAATCGTTTTTTAATTCGGTCAAGTTCATTTATCTTTCTTTTATTTTTTTACACAATACGTTTCTGATTATAAAACCGGTTTTTATAATTTCTTTCAAAAAACGTTTAAAATTCAACTTAATGATGAAAACACGGAAAGCGTTTTCCTGTATTTTTGAGAAAGAAATTCAGCTAACAATACCAATAAAATCGGTAAAATCGACTGAAATTTCCGTAATAATAACCCCAAAATCCAAAATTCCTTTCAGTATTAAAAGGAAATGCAGAACCATTGCGATTCTGAAGTGCGGACAAAAATGGAGCTAAAACTTTTTTCATTTAATTTAAAGGGAATTTTTAATGTTCCCAGAAGATTTCTGTACAAATATATAAATTATGTGAAATCAAACTTCATTAAATCGTCTAAATCTTTCAAAAGCGGATTAATTTCCGCCATTTTTTCAAAAAGCGTGCGTTTGGTAACGATTTCTTTTTTCAGGGCGACATCCATTCTAAACTCAGTTACCAGCTGAAAATGATTGACTTTTCTTTTAAAATGATTGAAAAACTCTCCTTGAATTTTTTCAAATTCCGATTTTGCGGATTCGGACGGATAGTTGATGACAACCGTATTTTCATCCTTTTTGGACAAACGGAAACCGTTGATTGCGCTGTACAGCACAATATCTTTCTTTCTTATCTGCTCGAGGAAAAGATTCCATTCCGTCTGCAAATCCATTTCCGAAAAATGCTTGCTCGGCAAGTCTTTTGTGTTGACTTCCGTATGGATATCGCTTTCCTTTTCTTCGTTTTTCGTCAAAGCATCATGAATACTGAAACGGGAAGCCAACTTCTGCGTATTCAGAGGAACTGCGGATTTCTGAGCGGGAACGGGTTTTGGTTCTTCCTGAACTGAGGATGTATTCTGTTGCGAATCTGCCTGTTTTTCCGGCTGAACGCTCTCTGCTTTGGGCTGAATAAGTTTTTCTGAAAATTCCTTAAGCAAAGGAGCAAGAATCAGGAACTTTTTTTTTTAGAATCCAGACCATTAGCGGTAAGACTTGCCAACTGCATCAGCGCAATTTCTACCGTAAGGCGCGGATTTTTTGAATTTTTATAATTGATGTCTGCATGATTGCAGATTTCTATTGCGTCAATCAGCTGTTGTGCCAGCCATGCTCTGCTTTGTTCGGCAAATCGGGCTTTCGTCTTCTCTCCTACTTCTATCAGTGCGAGTGTGGACGGATTCTGCGCCATCATCAGGTCGCGGAAATGATTTCCCAATCCAGCAATGAAAATATGGGAATCGAAACCTTTTTTCACAATTTCGTTGAATGTTGTCAAAACTTCCGGAATCTTGTTTTCATGCGCCAAATCCACAATATTCAGATACTGGTCGTAATCCAGAATATTCAAGACTTCTGCTGCTTTGGCGAGAGTGATGTTTTTCTGCGAAAAAGTGGAAAGCCTGTCGAAAATGGAAAGCGCATCACGAAGCGCACCGTCTGCTTTTTGGGCAATCAGATATAAGGCATCGTCTTCATATTTTACGTCTTCTTTTTCCGCAATTTTTCTCAGATGTTCCTGAATATCTTCAATCGTGATTCTTTTGAAATCATAAATCTGGCATCGGGAAAGAATGGTCGGAATAATCTTATGCTTTTCCGTAGTCGCCAATATGAAAATAGCGTGTGCAGGCGGTTCTTCAAGGGTTTTCAGGAAAGCGTTGAAAGCCGCTGCGGAAAGCATGTGCACCTCGTCGATGATGTATACTTTGTATTTCCCGACTTGCGGTGCGAAACGAACCTGGTCAATCAGTTCACGGATATCATCCACAGAGTTGTTGGAAGCGGCATCCAGCTCATAAATGTTATAAGCAAATCCGTCTTCCGAAGTGGAACCGTCTTTTTCGTTGATTTTTCTTGCGAGAATCCTTGCACAGGTGGTTTTTCCGACGCCTCTCGGGCCGCAGAACAGGAGTGCCTGAGCAAGCTGGTTGTTGTCTATGGCGTGTTCCAGAGTGTCCGTAACGTGCGACTGCCCGACAACAGTATCGAACTCTTGCGGACGGTATTTTCGTGCAGATACAATGAAATTTTCCATTGCTCAAAAGTAAGGATTATTATTCTAAAACTCCAACTGAAATTTTTAAAAAAAGTAAGAGCCTGTTTAAAAATTAAATTACAAAAATTCGTATGAAGATAATTTTGTTAAAAATATTTCATAAATAAATGATTGTCAGTTGTTTATGTTGAATATTTTTCGTAACTTGTTGGTTCTAAATC
>JASGDB010000165.1:0-13681 GCA_049841315.1 Bergeyella sp.
CTAAATTAGTCGCATAATGAAATTTTGTCCCGCCCTCGAACAGTGGAAATTTTTTAACGAAAATTCTTTAAAATTTTTAACGCCTCCGTTTCCGAGGTCATTTTAAAATAATATGGATATTTTTTTTTCCATACAAAATGGCGAAGAGCCAAAACATAATATTTCAAAAAAACCTTTGCGTTCTTTCTCGTTTAAATATTAAAATAATTTTTCACAAAAAATTGCGTTAAACAATCTGAAAAATTCACTTACTTTGTCATATTTAATTTTAACCAATAAATACAAAAAAACAATGAAAAAAATTCTTGTAGCTGCCTCTGCTGCAGCACTTCTTATGACTTTTTCGTGTAAAAAAGAACAAAGTACGACTGTTGCTGCAAACGGAGATTCTTTAACTGTTGAAACTTCTACGGAATACGCTCCTCTAAGTGCAGACGAAGCCAAAGCAAAAGTAGATGAGGCTCAGGCTAAACTGGATGAAGCGATTAAAAGCGGAGATAAAGAAGCTCAGGCTGCCGCACAAAAAGCTCTTGACGATGCCAAAACTGCATGGGAAAGTGCTAAAGCTGCGGTAAATACTGCTGCAACTGATGTGAAAGACGGTGTAAACACTGCTGTAGATGCAACCAAAGAAAAAGCAGCAGAAGTAAAATCCGATGCAAAGGCTGCTGCTGAAGATTTAAAAAAATCTACGGAAAAAACAGCTGCTGACGTAAAAGATGCAGCCAGCAAAAAGGCTGATGAAGTGAAAGATGCTTACAACAATACTTTGGATAAAGTGAAAATCAAGTAATTATAAGTTGTATAATAGTAAAGGTCGGAAAAAATTTCTGACCTTTTTGTTTCTAAGCGAGTTTGAAAATAATTTGAGGTGGTTTTCTGCGCTTTTAACACTCGTCAAATCCCGATTCTCGGGATTCGCCACCCCTCTGAAAGAGGGGAATACTCCGTACCCCGAGCCTCGTATCTCGAATCACTTAGCTATTCCGATTTTACTTTTACCATAGACTTTATCTGATTCAGTTTTCCGATGAGTTCTTCCCGTGAATCGGCCAGAACATTGATGTGTCCCATTTTCCTGCCGGGTTTGGTTTCGATTTTTCCGTAGAGATGAACGTAGGTTTTCGGGAGTTTCAGGATTTCTTCCAAACCTTCGTATTGTACTTTTCCTGAGAAATTTTCTTCACCGACGAGATTCAGCATTCCCGAAAATCCGCAGGAATCCACATCAGCCAAAGGATAATTTTTCAAAACCCGATAAAACTGCTCAAACTGCGAATTGGAATTTCCCTCCTGAGTTTGATGTCCCGAATTATGCAGTCGGGGAGCGGTTTCGTTTACCCAAATTTTTCCGTTTTTGTCTAAAAAAAGTTCAATAGCAAAAAGTCCGGCAGAGTCAGCGGAATGAATGAATTTTTTTGCAATATCGTCAATCTGTTTCTGCACATTTTCCGAAATATCCGCAGGGCAGATATTGAAATCCAAAAGATTCAGTTTTTCGTCGGCAACCATTTCCGTTACGGGAAAAGTTTTGGTTTCTCCGTTTTCATTTTTTGCGATGATGACGGAAAGTTCCTTGTCGATATCCACTAATTTTTCCAGAACGGATTCCGCTGTCCAGAGGTTTTTCAAATCTTCGGAATTGCGGATAATCTGAACGCCTTTTCCGTCGTATCCGCCCGTGTTCAGCTTTTGGACAAACGGAAATTCGATTTTTATTTCGTCGGAAGTTCCGTCCATGATTTCAAAATCAGGACTCGGAATATCGTTCGCTTTGTAAAATTTTTTCTGCAAAATTTTCTGCTGAATGGTTTTGATGATTTCTGCGTTGGGAATCACTTTTTTGCCCATTTTTTCCAGTTCAGAAAGTGCGTCAGCATTGACGTGCTCAATTTCAATGGAAATCACATCCTTGTCTTTCCCGAATTCCAGAACATCATCAAAATTGTTGAAATTTCCTTTCGTGAAATGAGAAATATCAGCACAGGAACAGTCTTCGTTCGGGTCGAGAACGAAAAATTCATCGTCATAATTCAACGCATTCTGAATAAACATCCTTCCTAACTGTCCGCCTCCTAAAATTCCGATTTTCATCTGTTGATATTTATTGGTATCAAATATAGTCAAAACTATGAACTTTAGTACATTTGGCGATAGTTTTTAAAAATAAGGTATCTTTGTTTTCTGAATTTTCAGAACATCATCTCGCTTCCGATACAAACAATGCAAAAAATGAATGAAAGAATAGAAGTGCAGAGGAAAAAAGTGAAACAAAATTTTTGAAAAATCCCCTTTGGGGATTTTGGGGCAGATTATGATTGACACACACACCCATTTATACTCCGAAGAATTCGATTCCGACCGAAACGAAATGATTCAGCGTGCTTTAGATAAAGGCGTTTCCAAGTTTTATCTTCCGGCAATCGACTCTGAAACGCACGAAAAAATGCTGAATCTGGAAGCGGAATATCCTAATGTAATCCATTCTATGATGGGATTGCACCCTTGCTATGTGAAACCGGAAACATGGGAAAAGGAACTCGAAATTGTGGAAAATTATCTTAATCAGAGGGATTTTCCTGCAATCGGCGAAATCGGAATTGATTTGTATTGGGATAAATCCACGCTTGATATTCAGATAAAAGCGTTTGAAAAGCAAATTGATTGGGCGATTGAAAGAGATTTGCCGATTGTGATTCACACAAGAGAAAGTTTTGATGAAACTTTTGAAGTTCTGGAACGTAAAAAACACCCGAAATTACGAGGGATTTTCCATTGCTTTTCAGGAAATTTAGAACAAGCGAAACACGCTATTGATTTGAATTTTATTCTGGGAATCGGCGGAGTAGTTACTTTTAAAAACGGAAAAATCGACCAGTTCTTGAATGAAATTCCATTGGAAAAAATCGTTTTGGAAACGGATTCTCCTTATCTCGCACCTGTTCCGTTTCGCGGAAAACGCAACGAAAGTTCCTATCTCGAACTCGTTGCCGGAAAACTCGTGGACATTTACGAAAAATCTTTTGAGGAAATCGACCGCATTACGACGGAAAATGCATTGAGAATTTTTATATAAAAATATCACTTCGTTCACTCATTCCTACTCTACCAGCTGATAATACCTTTTAATAGAAACCGGCTTGAAAATATAACGCGGCGTTCTTATGGAAACTGCACTCGTTCTAAGTTCATACCAAGGAGAAATCAGCTTGTTTAATGGGTTTATGATGATGTGAATATCCTGAGCAGGCATAAAACTTTCAGCCAGAAGGCAAACCATTTTCCCGGCATAATTTTTTGCCCTGCCTACAATGAACACGGAATGTCCCGGACTTCCCGGTGTGATGATGAGATCTCCCGTTCGTATGTCTTTATCTTTAAGCACGGAAACTGATTCGCGGTCTAAAGAAATCGTTCCGGCATAATTGAAAACAAGATTCAGGTAATTTCTGAAATTAGCGTAAGAATCATCAGCTTTTGCGGATTTACGGAATGTTACCATTTCTCCGGCTTCCGTTGTGCGGATTCCGCTTTTGTAGTCATTCCATGAAAGTTTCTGTCCGGAGGTGAATTCAAAAACGATTTTATCAAAATCTTTTTTTGCCCAGAGATATTCCGCATACAGCCTCATCCATGCATCAGCGCACTGCTGGAGGTCTTTTTCGCCGACATCGACATTCAGAACGGCAGCATGATTGTATTGTTTCTGAATCGGAATCTGCCTGAAATCACGAATCGGAAAATTTTCCGGGTACAGCGGAAAATTCACTAAAAAATCCCCGAAACTTCCAGGATCTTCCACTATC
This sequence comes from Bergeyella sp., assembly GCA_049841315.1. Taxonomy (GTDB): domain Bacteria; phylum Bacteroidota; class Bacteroidia; order Flavobacteriales; family Weeksellaceae; genus JASGDB01. The sequence goes on from JASGDB010000165.1 coordinate 3,807, forward strand.
CATGTATAACCTTTCGGCGGTTTTATTCTCGTCCGAATGGTCGAAGTATTAGGATTGATATTCAGTTCTTCCACAATTTCCGTTACCTGCGAAAACAGTTCTGCCGGAAAAAAAAACAATCCCGCCAGAAATAAACGTATTATAACCCGAAATTCCTTTAACATGTATTCAAAATTATGATTAAAAACGGATATTCAAAAACATTTTATTTCAAATTATTTCATTATCAGCAAAATAAATTGTTTTTTTTTATTGTTCAATAAGATTTCTGTGTCTTTCATCTAACAATTTTTGCCTTATCTTTACGCGAAATTTAATGCTAAGGAATCATGATGAATTATCACACCCGAAAATGGATTAAACCCGAAGACCTTAATCCCAACCATTCATTGTTCGGAGGAAGACTGCTGCAATGGATTGATGAAGAAGCCGCTCTGTACGCCATTATCCAGCTGGAAAACCAGAGAACCGTTACCAAATACATGTCCGAAATCAATTTCGTGAGTTCTGCAAAACAGGGTGATATTATTGAAATCGGTATTGAAGCCGTAAAATTCGGGCGCACTTCGATAACGCTCCGCTGCGAGGTGAGAAATAAAATGACACACCAGACGATTATTACCGTTGATGAAATCGTATTCGTTTCCTTAGACGAAAAAGGAAAACCCAAAGAACATGGAAAAACCAAAGTAGAATACGTATCCGACCGCCTCAACGTGAAAAACCCCGAGGATTAATATTCATGAAAATTGCTGTGAAAAATATGGTCTGCAACCGCTGTATTGCTGCTGTTGAAAGGATTTTCAAGCAATCGGGCGTTCCTGTAAAAAACGTCATTTTGGGCGAAGTGGAAACCCTAAAAGACATTTCTCCCGAACAGCTTTCAGAGATAGAAAAAAAACTAAAGGAATCCGGTTTTGCAATCCTCGAAAATCATTCTCAAAAACAGATTGAAAAAATAAAAACCGGCATTGTCGGAAAGATTTCAGAACTGGATATTGAGGAAAACTTCAGGCTTTCGGATTTCGTCTCGGAACTTCTGCATAAGGATTACAGCGCACTTTCCAAGCTGTTTTCACAGCATGAAAACATGACATTGGAACAATATTTCATTCTCCAGAAAATCGAAAAAGCAAAAGAGCTGATTATTTACAATGAATTTACTTTAACGGAAATTTCCCAAAAATTAGGTTACAAAAGCGTTCAGCATCTTTCCAATCAGTTCCGGAAAATTACGGGGTTCTCTCCTACTCAGTTTTTGCAGTCGAAAAACAGGAAAAGGATTGGGATAGACAGGGTTTGAAATGGTTTGATATTGTTGGAAAGTAGTTTGAAATGAATTGGTTTAAAACACCCCATCAAAATTTTCTTTATGAAAATTTTGCCACCCCTCTGAAAGAGGGGAATGTTTCCGTCATCTTTCGGACTTATGCGGACTTTCCGACTTCCTAACTCCAATACTTGGCTCTTTTTACTTTTTACTTGGCTCTTTTCTTGTTTCTTATTTCTTTTCTTTATTTTTGCCCCTATGAAAATCCTTGATCGGTATATCATCAAAACATTTTTCGGGCCTTTTCTGTTCATTTTCAGTGTCCTTTTTTTTATATTCATGGTGAATATCATCTGGATTCGTCTTGCGCAGTTCACAGGAAAAGGGCTGAGCTACTGGGAAATTTTGAAGCTCGTTTCCTATCTCGGCGTAAGTGTGGTAACGCTCGTTCTTCCGCTTACGATTCTCTTGTCTTCGATTATGACTTTCGGAGATTTCGGGGAACGGTACGAACTTGCCGCCATGAAAGCTGCCGGAGTTTCTCTTACGAGGATTATGATGCCGATGTTCATGATTTCTCTTGTTTTTTCGGTGATTTTGTTTTTTTTCGCCAATAATATCGTCCCCGATTTTCAGAGGAAAGCCAAAAATATGCTGTTCAATATCGCCTCCACGAAACCGGCTTTGAACTTCACACCCGGACAGTTCATCTCTCAAATCCCCGGATATACGGTGAAATTCAATGAAATTTCGGGAGAAAACGGCGAAAATCTCAACGGGGTTTTCATTCATAAAATGGCTTATTCTTATGAAAACCAGCAGTCTATTGTCTCCAAAAAAGGAAAATTCGTGCAGGCAGCCAATCCAAATTTCTTGAAACTTATCCTTTTCAACGGTTATGTTTTTGAAGATAATGTCAACCAGAATGATTACAACAGCCGGATGAGGCAGCCGGATCAAGCTATTAAATTTGATACGCTCACGCTGCACTTCAACATTTCCGAAGTCATCAATAAAAGCATTGAAAGCGAAAACATTACGGACGATTACACGTTTCAGACTTACGGACAGCTGAACAAAACGATTACGAATTCCCGAAAAGCCAACAGCTCGTCTTTTGATGTGATTAAAAATGATTTGATAAGCCAGAACAACGGCTACGTGAATGTTCTTTTGAATCCGAAAGCTAAATTGACACCGCCAAAAAAAACAATAAAAATAGAGGAACTGAAAAAAGACAAAAAACTCGATGTTCTCTATTCTGCATACAATAAAATTGAAACACTCAAAACATCCAAAGAAAACAAAAATGATGAGATAAAAGGCATCACCAAATATTACGCTAAAATCGTAATGTATCAGCAGCGTATCATCGCATCATCCGTTTCCTGTATCGTTTTCTTTTTGATTGGTGCGAGTTTAGGCTCTATCATCAGAAAAGGAGGATTAGGGCTTCCGGTGGTGATTGCCATTGTAATTTTCATCATTTTTTATGTTATGAATCTCTCCATGGAAAACGTGGCATGGAACGGGAAAATGAGTCCATATCTCGCTGCATGGATTCCCAATATTGTGATGTTCCCATTCGGAATATGGCTGTCTTATAAGGCTTTAACGGATTCTCAGGTATTCGACATCGAAAAGTACAAGGCGTTTTTCAAACCGATTATTGCACGTTTTGTGAAGCAGAAAGAACATTCGAGGTATCAGTAACAAGAGCCAAGTAAAAAGGAAATCGAAGATTCGACGAAGTCAAAAAGAGCCAAGTGGAAACCGTAATTGCGAGCAAAGCAATCCCAACGAAGAACTACTCAATCAAGAGATTGCTTCGCTTTGCTCGCAATGACCTAAAACTTCCTTTCAATCACATAATCCAACATGAGATTCAAGGAGTTCTTTACTTCGGAATCAGGAAATTCGTTGAGGATGTCTTTGGCTTTTTGCTGAAAATCTTTCATTACTGCAACAGCATAATCCAAACCGCCGGATTTTTTCACAAATTCTATTAATTCCTTTACACGCTTAGGATTGTTGTTGTAGCGTTTTATGGTATTGAAATAATATTTCCGGTCGTTTTCGTTAGCGGTTTTCAAAGTGTGGATTAAAGGAAGCGTCATTTTCTGCTCCTTAATATCGATTCCTACGGGCTTTCCGATGACGTTTGAGCTCAGATAATCAAACAAATCGTCCTTAATCTGAAACGCCATTCCCGTATACGTTCCGAAATCCTGCATTTTTTTGGCAAGAACTGCATCCGCATCATTGGAAAGCACCCCTATTTCACAGCATGCAGCGATTAATGTAGCGGTTTTCTGGCGGATAATTTCATAATAAATATCTTCGGTAATATCCAGATTTCTCGCTTTTTCGAGTTGTAGAAGCTCACCTTCGGACATTTCGCGAATGGTTCGGGAAATCACGGAAAGCAAATCGTAATCCTTGTTGTCTGTAGAAAGCAAAACGGATTTTGACAAAAGATAATCACCAACCAGAACGGCAATTTTATTTTTCCATAACGCATTAATGGAGAAAAAATTACGGCGTTTGAAACTTTCATCCACCACGTCATCGTGAACCAAAGTCGCTGTATGAATAAGCTCAATCATCGAAGCGCCGCGATACGTTTTTTCATTCACGTTTCCTACAAGCTGCGCGCACAGAAATACGAACATCGGGCGCATCTGCTTCCCTTTTGTGGTAACGATGAAACGGGTAACTCTGTCCAAAAGCGCGACATTGCTCTGCATGGACTGATAAAACTTCTGCTCGAAAAGTTTCATTTCCTGTGCAATCGGCTTTTTGATTTCTTCTACGATATTTGGCAAAACGGTGAATAAATAGGTTCGGCAACAAATATAATTATTAATAATAAAACTGACGATAAAAGACGGAGATTTTTCCCTATTACCGGAGAATAAAAAATCCCGAAATGATTCGGGATTTTTACTTTTATAACCGGATTTTGATTATTTAGTCAAATCAAAAGATGCTCCGACTACGAATGCGAACTGGTTGTTCAGCAACTTGTAAGCTGAGGCTTCCGTATTGTATTTTGCAATCGGAAACTGAGCTTCCGCAAATACTCCGAATCCTTTATCAAAAAACACTCTCGCGCCCACGTGTCCACCAAAATTTTTCAAACCAAGGTTCAATCCTGGATAGAGGTCAACATTAGAAGGAAGGCCGATAACCTCACCAAGATGTGCACTTACACGTGCCTTCACATCGAATCTGTGTGTTCCGGATGGTTTTTCGCCATCGTATTCTTTCACTCCAAGAAGGTATCCTGCCTGTACACCGGCTGAAAAACTTTCTCCCAAACCGTAGTCCAAAGAAGTCTGGATTCCTGTTCCTCCTTTCTGAAAATTCGCTCCAACGTTCAGTCTCAAATCTCCCTGACCTTTAAAAGCGTCTGTCTGTGCACTTGCAAGACCAAAAACCGCTACTGAAAAAGCAATTAATAATTTTTTCATAATTGTTTAAATTTTAAGGTTGCAAATATAAGCATTTTTGAGAAAAACCTGTGAAAAAAAATCAAAGGCACTTCTTGCAGAAGCACCTTTGAACACCAAATCACAAAATATTAATATGAAAAAATTACATATTATTGTGACCTGGCTGGGATTCGAACCCAGGACCCATACATTAAAAGTGTATTGCTCTACCAGCTGAGCTACCAGGTCGGCCGGTGATAAAGGAGTGAAGATGGTTACATCTTCTCGCCCATCACCTGTCGTTTTTCATCGTTGTGTTGTGCCTGCGACTGGACTCGAACCAGCACATCCATAGGAAACCACCCCCTCAAGATGGCGTGTCTACCAATTTCACCACACAGGCAAAAAAAAACCGTAAAGATTTACGGATTTTTGTTGTGACCTGGCTGGGATTCGAACCCAGGACCCATACATTAAAAGTGTATTGCTCTACCAGCTGAGCTACCAGGTCTCCAAAACAAATCTGCTTTGTTTTAAAGTGGTGCAAAGATAAGTCTTTTTTTAAAATCTCAAAATTTTTTTAGACATTTGTTCAAAATAAAAATATGTTGATTTCCCTCATCGGATACATGGGCTGCGGTAAAACTCACATTTCCAAATTATTAAGCAAAAGGCTGAATTTTAAGGGAATTGACCTTGATATGGTGATTTCCGAAAATGACGGACTTTCCGTATCCGAAATTTTCCAGACAAAGGGAGAATTATACTTCAGAAAAAGGGAAAGAGCACTTCTGGAAACGCTTTTGAAATCAGAAAAGGAAACGATTCTTAGTCTCGGCGGCGGAACTCCGGTTTATTATAACAATATTGAAATTATCAACGAATTTTCCGTGAGCATTTATCTTCGGACAAACATACCGACATTAACGGAAAGACTTTTGAGGCAGAAATCCAAAAGACCGCTGATTGCCAAACTGAATGATGAAGACATTCCTGAATATATCGCCAAACATCTTTTCGAGCGCAATCCATATTATAATCAGGCTTACATCACCGTAGATACGGACAATAAAAAAGATACTGAAATCGTGGAAGAAATCGTGGAAAAACTTACTGCTCTTCATCATCTTCCTTCAACCCTCTGAAAAAAGAGTTCCAGTCTTCCTCGTCCATCGCTTCATCCTCCTGCGGGGAATCGGAAACGAATTCATCCATATCCCTGCGGTCTTTTTTGGTCGGTCTTCCCTCTCCTTTGATTCGGTAATAATCCTGCGTGGATTTTCGGAGTTTCAGTATTTCGTATTGATGCGGGTCTGTAATGTCTTTTACATAATCTGCCACGAGCTTTGCTCCTACCCTGCTTTTGGGAACATCCAGCACTTTTATTTTGTAGTCAATCTGGTTTTTTCTGATTCGGATTTCATCTCCCTGTTTTACCTCTTTTGAGGACTTTACGGGGCTTTCTCCGATATACACTCTGTTCTTTTTGATTTCGTCTGCGGCGATGCTTCTCGTTTTATAAAAACGAACACTCCATAAAAATTTATCAATTCTCATATTTTATTTTTACATTTGCCGATAAGTTTAGCAATTTAACGATAAAATGAAAATAAAAAAAATATTTCTGTGTCTGGCTCTCGGTGCTTTGTTTTTTAATTCTTGTAACAGTGATGACGATGATGAAACGGTTCAAGTAGACATTGAAACACAAAACTCTTACGATGATCTGGCAGCAGAAAAATACTTAGAGGAGCATTATTTTGATGCAAGAGGAAATGTGGTTGCTTTTGATGAGGATGATACATCCGATGACAACAATACGAAACTTGCCGATTTGGCTGTAACGCTCCCTTCCGGAGTGATTTATGTTGTGCGGCCGGCAGCGCAGCCTGAACCGGGAACGGTAATCGGAGATACGGATATCATTACTTTAATGCTGAGTTCCACTACTTATGTGGCGACGAAAACTGATGATGTTGTATCGTTCTCTTCAGCCTCTACTTTTATGAATACCATTACGGGAACCGGTGTTCCGGTAGTTGATCCCGCTTTTTACTACGTAAAACAATCCGTTTTGGATGATGCCACTACTGATGCAGCAAAATTAAGAAGCTATTACGAAATCGAAGGCCTTAGAGAAGGGCTTCAGTATTTCAAGGCTTATGATATTTCCGATGAAGCGGATTATAATCTTCAAGGAGTAATTATCGTTCCTTCCCGTGCGGCTTTTGCGAGAGATTCGCATTATAATTATACGGGGCTTAGTTATACTGACAGAAGTTTTGTTTTCAACTTCCAGGTGTACAAAACTGCTCCAAGAAGCTGATTGATATTTCATGACAAGGAAAATGCTGAATCAGAATATCATGAAGCATCATAATAATTTTGATTTTCTGAGGTTTCTGTTTTCTTTCCTTGTGGTGGTAGGACATTCCATGATTCTGGGCAATAAGGAGGAATACCGTATAGAATTTCTTGCCGCAATGCCGAATTATAGTGTGTTTGCTTTTTTTGTCATCAGCGGATTCCTTATTTATGCGAGTTTCGACAAGCTGCTGAATCTGAAAAAATATTTTATCAACAGGGCAAAGAGAATTCTTCCGGCTTATTTTGCTGTCGTGATATTCTTTGCTTTTTTTCTGTTTTTCCTTTCGGATGCCGATGTTTCCGAATATTTTTCAGCTTCATGGCTGAAATATCTGGCAGTGAATCTGGTTTTTTTGAATTTTTTTCAGCCTTGTATTGATTACATATTTACAGAAAACTACATGTGCGCCGTAAACGGTGCTTTATGGACGATAAAGGTGGAAGTGATGTTCTATCTTATGATTCCTGTTTTGTATTACTGTATCAAACGTTTCAGCCTAAAAGCCAAAAACATCATCCTCATAGTGCTGTATCTGCTTTCTGTTCTCTATTTTAATATCATGTTTTCAATGGGAAAAGAAGTTCTGGCAAAGCAGCTACCGGGTTGTCTCACCTATTTTACTTCGGGGATTCTGCTTTATCTGAATCTGGATTTTTTCAGAAAACATGTCTGGAAATTTGTGATTCCTGCGCTGTTTATCATTATTCTGGAAAAAGTGGTTCTTCATGTAACTTTTTTGTTTCCTTTTGCTTTAGGCACAGTTATCATCGCTTTTGCATTTTCAAAAGTGCCGTTAAGAAATTTTGCCAAATACGGAGACTGGTCTTACGGAATATATCTTGTTCATTTCCCTGTTATTCAGATTTTTATTCAGCAAGGATGGTATCACCAATACGGAATTACAGGCATGCTGAGCAGCTATATTATTGTGATTCTGGCGGGTATCTTCATCTGGAATATGATAGAAAAGCCTTTCATCCGGAAAAAAAATTAATTGAGATCTTAACTTTATCTTGATAAGACTGCAAATTCAGAATAATAAAAACAGCGTCAATACTAAAATGATTGAACTTATGATTAAAATTGGTTTCTCCATGATGTTTCACACTAAAATAAATTCTCCGAAACAATATTCGGCAACGTTACTTTCAGATTCGGCTCCACACTTCCATTACTCGTTTTATGGCGAAAATTAAGTTTTACTATTCTCATTCTTCAAGCAGCCATTTTTCTATATTCAGCTGTTCGATTCCGTTGTGATTAAATTCCATTTCATCTGTTGTGAGCAGGATTTTCCGGTAATTATCTTTCATTTTTTCAAAAGGTCGCAACTCTCGATGCAAGGTACTTTCTTCTTTTGCGGTGTGAGCTACCTGATAATATTCGGTAATTCCGTTTTGGTTCTGAACCACAAAATCAATTTCCGTTTCGCCGTATTTCCCTGTCCAAACCGTATTCCCTCTACGAAGAAGTTCGAAATAAACTACGTTTTCAAGCAAATGACCGATGTCCGTATATTTCGGTTTTCCGATAAGCATTCGTCTAAAACCCAAATCAATCAAATAAAATTTACTGATGGTTCGCAATTGTTCTTTTCCTTTAATGTCGAAACGCTTGGATTCGTATAAAACAAAAGCGTCTTTCATTGCTTCAATTAATCTGAAAACCAAACGGCTGTCCACTTTTTTGTTTTCATTTTTCAGTGATTTCGATATGCTGTTTGGCGAAAGCGGACTTCCGACCGTATCAAAAGCAAATCGTGCAACGGAAAACAATTCCTGCGGATTACTGATATTATTTCTTGTTATCACATCTTGTAACACTACGGAATTATAGACATCGTTCAAATATTTGAGAGCAAAATTTTCGCCTGTGGAAAGCAAATCTACTGCTCCAGGCATTCCGCCGGTATGCAGATAATCGTTAAGCGTTGCATTGGGAAGACATTCTTTGTATTCGGAATAGGAAAACGGCAGAATATTCAGTTCAAAATACCGTCCGGAAAGCAAAGTTGCCAAACCTGAAGAAAGCAAAAAAGCATTAGAACCTGTGATGTAAACATCTGTGTTTTTTTGGACAAAAAGTGAATCTACCAACCGCTCAAAATCGGTTATCATCTGTACTTCGTCCAAAAAAATATAGTTCATTTCATCGGGTTTGCAACCGTTGATAATTTTTTTGTACAAAACATTCCAATCGTTTATGGTATCGGCATCTTCAAAATTGTAATACAAAGTATGAAAACCTTGTTTTTTGAGTTTTTCACGTTGCATTTCCAACAAAGTTGATTTTCCGCAACGTCGTATTCCCGTAACTACTTTTATCAGATTTTTATCCTGCAAAGCGTCTAAAACAGCTGTGTATTGTTTTCTTTGTATGGATTTCATTGTAAAAACTTTTTGCAAAATTATTCAAAAACTTTTAAACAAAATATTATTTTTGAATTTTTATGCAGGGTAAACTCACACTTTTATTAAAAAAAGTAGTGTTTTTTTTGTTAAATTTTGATATATTTTCTTTGTTTATTTGGATAAAAATGAGTATATTTATCTGATAATCAGACAAATATAGTCTTATGAAGGCAACAAATAAACTAAGGTCAATATTCGGTCAAATAACCGACCCAAGAAGCGATATTAACAAACTTTACAAGTTGGAAGACATCCTGCTCATCGGAATAATTTCGGTGATTTGTGCGGCGGAACTGCGAAGCAATCACGAATACCAAAAAAATCAATAAAAAAAGATGAGTAAACGTGGAAAGATATGGAATCCTATGCCAAAGCAAAAGAAGATTTTCTGC
>JASGDB010000166.1:0-5058 GCA_049841315.1 Bergeyella sp.
ATAAATTCGGTTTTCCCGAACTTAATCAAAACTCATTTCAAATCGTCACCGTTCAAAATCACGTTTAATTTTCTAATTATCAATAATTTCAAAGAGCTTTTTAAATTTTATAGTGGACACTAATGATAAAACATTAAAAATTGAATAAAAAAGTCGTAACATTCGGGGAAATTATGATGAGGCTGGCAACGGAAAACCATTTCCGTTTTTCGCAGGCGCGGAACTTTGGCGTTACTTATGGAGGAGGAGAATTTAACGTTGCCGTTTCATTGGCAAACTACGGAATTTCGGCAGAATTTGTAACGATGCTTCCCAAAAACGAATTGGGAGATTGTGCATTAAATGAAATACGGAAATTCAACGTTCAAAATCATCATATAAAATTTGTGGACGGACGGCTGGGAATTTATTTTCTCGAAACAGGAGCAGGCGCAAGAAGCAGCAACGTGATTTACGACAGGGCAGGAAGTGCGATGTCAAACATCAAAAAAGGCACTTTTGACTGGAAAGAAATTCTGAAAGATGCCAACTGGTTTCATTGGGGTGGAATCACGCCTGCGCTTTCCGAATCTGCCGCAGAAGTTTCCCTCGAAGCCGTGAAAGCCGCCCGTGAATTGGGAATTACGGTTTCTGCCGACCTCAATTATAGGTCAAAACTTTGGAAATACGGAAAAAATCCTGATGAAGTGATGCCCGAACTTTTACAATACAGCAATGTGATTTTAGGCGATTTGGACACCGCATTTTTTATGCTCGGAATGGAAAAACCCAATCCTGATTATCATGATTTGGCATCGCTGCCGGATTTGTATGGAAAACTCTTTGAAACGCTGCCGAATCTGGAAGTTGCAGCGATGACTTTGAGAAATTCCGTAAGTGCTTCGCATCAGAAAATCGGCGGAATTTTATACGATGGAAAAACACTTTATAATACAGATATAAAAGATGTAACGGCGATTGTGGACAGAGTGGGAACCGGCGATGCGTTTATGGGAGCATTGGTTTACGGCTTATTGAAATATCCCGATGACAAACAAAAAGCACTGGATATTTCTGTCGCTGCCTGTTGTCTGAAACACAGCATTTCGGGAGATTTCAACCTGATTACGGTGGAGGAATTAGAAAAATTTTTGGGCGGAGATTATTCCGGAAAAGTTTCAAGATAAAAAATATGGCAAAATTGACGAGAATAGAAGTAGCAACTTTGATGGAATCCACAGGATTAGTCCCGTTATTCTATCACGAAGATGCGGAAGTCGGCAAAAAAATTATTCAGGCGTGTTACAACGGCGGTGCGAGAGTATTGGAATTTACCAGCAGAGGCGATTTCGCTTTTGAAGTTTTTGCGGAACTGAAAAAATATGTGAATAAAGAATTTCCCGAAATGGCTTTGGGAGTCGGTTCCGTGACGGATGCGGCATCTGCGTCTTTGTATATGCAGTTGGGTGCGGATTTCGTCATCACGCCGGTTTTGAGAGAAGACGTTGCCCTCGTCTGCAACCGCCGGAAAGTGCTTTGGTCGCCGGGTTGTTCCACACTTACGGAAATTGCAAAAGCCGAAGAATTGGGCTGCGAAATCGTAAAATTATTTCCCGGAGAAATGTCTGACCCGAATTTTGTAAAATCCATAAAAGCGCCTTGTCCCTGGACAAGCATAATGCCGACAGGCGGTGTAAGTCCGACTGCGGAAAGTCTGGAAGCGTGGTTCAAAGCGGGAGTTACCTGTGTAGGAATGGGTTCTAAACTCATTGTAAAAAATGAAAACGGCACTTTTGATTACGAAAAAATTGAAACGCTGACAAAATCCGTTATCGAACAGATAAAAATTCTGAAATCCGAATTGAAAAAGTAAACATAAAAACATTAACGGAATCAGACGTAAAAATTGAAATCTACTTATATTTATTGAATTAGGCTCATAATTGATATTTGTAAAACATCAATAGGAATGGGCTTTAGCCCATTTATAAAAGACAATAGCAAAAAGGCTTTAGCCAAAATTTAATTTATATTTCGATTAGTTCGAGCAAATAGGGTTTTTTAATAATGCTTAAACGCTTAATTCAATATATTTAAAAAAGCAATTCACGGCGAATTGTTTTTTTTGTTTAAAATCAAAGAATTACATTTTGCCGATTCAAAAAAAAGTTATACTTTTGCAAACCAAAATACCGTCTTGCGAAGTGAGATAAGCAAAACGGTAGAATAATAAATGCTTCCAACATTCATTATTTATTAATCTTAAAACATTAAAATGGCTAAAAAAGTCTTTAAAATGGTAAAACTCCAAGTGAAGGGTGGTGCTGCCAATCCTTCTCCGCCGGTAGGTCCCGCTTTGGGTTCCGCTGGTGTGAACATTATGGAGTTTTGTAAACAATTTAACGGAAGAACCCAAGACAAGCCGGGACAAGTTTTGCCTGTGGTCATCACAGTTTACGAAGACAAATCTTTTGAATTCGTAATCAAAACGCCTCCTGCCGCAATCCAGTTGATGGATGCCGCAAAAATCAAGGGTGGTTCCGGAGAACCGAACAGAAACAAAGTGGGTTCTGTATCTTGGGCGCAAGTTCAAAAAATCGCGGAAGACAAAATGGCAGACCTTAACTGCTTTACATTGGATTCTGCATTGTCTATGGTTGCGGGAACTGCCCGTTCTATGGGACTCAGAGTAACAGGAACTAAACCGGCTAACGCTTAAAAATTGAAGAAATGGCAAAATTGACAAAGAAACAAAAAGAAGCGTTCAGCAAAGTAGAAAAGAACAAAATTTACAATCTTGACGAAGCATCTGCTTTGGTAAAAGAAGTGAATTTTGCAAAATTTGATGCATCTGTGGACATCGCCGTAAGATTGGGCGTTGACCCGAGAAAAGCCAACCAAATGGTAAGAGGCGTAGTTTCTCTTCCGCACGGAACCGGTAAAGATGTGAAAGTTTTGGCGCTCGTAACACCTGACAAAGAAGCGGAAGCCAAAGAAGCAGGTGCGGATTATGTAGGTCTTGACGAATATTTGGATAAAATCAAAAACGGCTGGACGGATATTGACGTTATCGTAACAATGCCAGCGGTTATGGGGAAACTCGGACCACTCGGTAGAGTTCTCGGACCGAGAGGTTTGATGCCGAATCCGAAATCGGGAACGGTAACAATGGAAATCGGAAAAGCGGTTGCCGAAGTAAAATCCGGAAAAATTGATTTCAAAGTAGATAAATACGGAATCATCCACGCTGGAATCGGGAAAGTGTCTTTTGACGCTGCCAAAATCAAGGAAAATGCACAAGAATTGGTGCAAACTCTGATTAAACTAAAACCGACTGCCGCAAAAGGAACGTATGTAAAAAGCATTTATTTGTCTTCTACAATGAGCCCTGGAATTGCAATTGATACAAAATCTGTTAACTAATAAAATCCTTTAAGACAATGACTAAAGAAAATAAAGTTGTAGCAATACAAGAAATCAAAGATTTGCTTGAAGGTGCAAAAGTAGTTTATGTAGCAGATTTGGAAGGCTTGAACGCTGCGAAATCTTCGGATTTCAGAAGACAGGCTTTCAAAAATAACATCAAAGTAAAAGTAGTAAAAAACACATTGCTTCAAAAAGCAATGGAACAGGTAGAAGGGGTAGATTACTCCGAAATGTTCGCTACTTTCAAAGGAAATTCCGCTTTGATGATTGCTGATACAGCGAATGCTCCTGCAAAACTGATTAAAGATTTCAGAAAAAAAGACGAAAAACCGGCTCTTAAATCGGCTTTCGTTCAAGAAACATTCTACGTTGGCGACAATAATCTTGAAACTTTGGCGAACATCAAGTCCAGAGAAGAAATGATTGGCGAAATCATCGGATTGCTTCAGTCTCCAATCAGAAACGTACTTTCTGCATTGCAAAACAAACCGGAAACAGTAGAAGCAAAAGCTGAAGAAGCTGCTCCAGCTGTTGAGGAAGTTGCTGCACCTGTAGAAGAAACTCCGGCTGCCGAAGCTGATGCTCCGGAAGCTGCAGCAGAAGAAGCGGAAGCTCCTAAAGCTGATGATGCAGAAGGAACAGAAGAAGCTCCTGCTGCTGAATAATTGACACTCAAAAAATAATTACAATAATCAACAAAAACATTAACAAAATGTCAGATTTAAAAAACTTAGCGGAAACGCTTGTAAACCTTACAGTAAAAGACGTAAACGAATTAGCCGCTATCCTTAAGGATGAGTACGGAATTGAACCGGCTGCTGCTGCAGTAGTAGTATCAGGTGGTGCAGGAGCTGGAGAAGCTGCTGAAGAAAAATCAGAATTCGACGTAATTCTTAAATCAGCTGGTGCTTCTAAATTAGCTATCGTTAAATTAGTAAAAGATTTAACAGGTGCCGGTCTTAAAGAAGCAAAAGACATCGTAGACGGTGCTCCTGCTCCAATCAAGCAAGGTGTTCCTAAAGACGAAGCTGAAGCTCTTAAAAAGCAACTTGAAGAAGCTGGAGCTGAAGTTGAATTGAAATAATTTTTTTCAATCAATTATAATGAATCCCGAATCGTGCGAACGATACGGGATTTTTTTTGTTTTTATAAACCGTTTTAAGGCTAAAGATACGGCTCCGGAGGAGCCGAACAATTATATTTCATTGTAACTCTACACAGATACTGCTCCTCTGGAGCAAATATTGTTTTCAAATGCACCTTGCTCCGTAGCAATATCTGTGTAGAATAATTTTTAGTATATATGCAAAAGCCGCGAAGCGGCGACGTGTTGGTAGCGAAAACGAAAGCCGTAATCAAAAAAGCTGCGAAGCAGCGATATATTGGTTTGTGGATTCATAAAATTCCCTTGCAGTATTAAAGTAACAAACCTAACAGGTTTCAGAAACCTGTTAGGTTTTCCCAAAAAATATTTTTGAACCAGGCGTTTAAGCATTATTGAAGAACCCAATTTGCCCGAACTAATCAAAATATAAATGGCTCTTCGCCATTTTGTATGGAAAAAAAAATATCCATATTATTTTAAAATGACCTCGGAAACGGAGGCGTTAAAAATTTTAAAGAATTTTCGTTAAGAAATTTCCACTGTTCGAG
>JASGDB010000167.1:0-2529 GCA_049841315.1 Bergeyella sp.
AACCGGAGGAGATCGTCGGCAGCGTCGGCAGATTTCCGGCGATTCCGAGTTGGGCGGGTTCGGCATTCGGATAGAAATCGAGATCCACATACATCGAGCCAGTCAACAAACTGCCGGTTTTCAAAGCGGCGCGGAATCCGTTTTTCACCGCATTGGCGATGAACTCGGAACTTTCCGAAAGCTTTTCCGCCGTCTCACGGCGAAGTTGATAAGGGTCGATCTCGATGAGGACCGGAATCCGGCGGTCATTCGAATCGCGATCCGTGTAGTAATTGAAGGAAATATCGACGACGCGCCCGATGACGATGCCGCGGAACTCCACCGGCGCGCCTGCTTCGAGACCTCGCACGGATTGGTCGAACTGAAGAAGGAAACGCAGCGTCGGATGGAAGGAAGATTTCCGGGCGGACTCTTCGTCGCGGTAGAGCGTGAAGGTCGTGCCGTTCTTGGCCGGTTCGCCGGGCTGGTCGTTTTCGAGCACACCGAACACCACCCCCCCGGCTACCATCGCCTGAAACGACGGAGTGCGGACTTTGAAACCGCCAGCCCCGGCGGAGATGTCGATGCCGCTGCTATTCCAGAAACGGGAATTGGTTTTCACCAAATGGCTGTATTCGTCTTTGATGAACGCGTCGTAGATCACCTTCCCGCCATCCGGCGCGAGGCGGCGGCTTTCAATCCGGCCCACTTCAAAGCCCCGGTAATAAATCGGCGAACCCGGAGTGAGGATGCCCGCCGTTTCCGTTTCCAGCACCAGACGGCGGCCGGGAATGCTCCAGTTCGTCGCGGGCGGGGTTTCCAGACCGATGTATTCAAGCTGCACTTCTTCGCCGTGGCCGGGATCCAGCTCGATGAAGGCACCGGTGATCAAGGTGCTAAGACCGGAAATATCGGTCGCGGAAACACGCGGGCGCACGACCCAGAAACGTGAGCCCTTGCGCAAAAGTTTTTCCGTATCCGGCTCCAGCTCGGCGGAAACCTGTACGGATTGCAGATCTTCGCTGAGTTCGACGTGCTTCACCACCCCGACTCGCACCGAACGGCAGCGGATCTCGGTTTTTCCGGCATCGATGCCTTCCGCTGTATCGAACCGGATCACCGCGACCGGGCCTTTCGCTTTGAAATTCTGATAAATCAGCCACCCGCCGAGCAGCACGGCGAGGATTGGCACGACCCACACGATATTCCAGCGCTGGGACGGCCGGTATTCGGGAATCGCCGCCGCTGGCGGTGGATCAGCATCAGGTGTGGGTGTCTGTTCGCTCAAGATCGGAAGGTTTGGGTGAAGATTCGGGATGCTCGGCTATCAAGCGATCCCACAGCAGGCGGGGATCGAAGCTCATGGCGGAAAACATGGTGAGAACCACCACCATCGCGAAAGCAAATGCTCCGGGGCCGATGGTGATCGCCATGTAATTTCCCAGTTGGGCGAGGGCTATTAAAATGCCAACCACGAAAATATCAACCATCGACCACCTCCCCATCAACTCGGTGATCAGATAAATCCGCCCGAGGGCCTTCGGCGAAGGATGCAGTTTTCCGGTCGCTGAAGCGCACAGCCAGCAGAGGGCGACGATTTTCAGAAACGGGATCAGGATGGATGCCGTGAAAATCACCAGCGCGATGGGATACGCGCCGGATTTCCAGAACGTGATCATGCCCTCGATGATCGTCGTTTTATTCACCACGCCCACTTCCGTGATCGTCATGATCGGCAGGATGTTTGCAGGCAGGTAAAAAATCGTAGCGGAAATGAGCAGCGAAAGCGTGCGGCGGACGCTGTCCGGCTTCCGGATGTGCAGATGCGAACCGCAGCGCGGGCAGCGTTTCCAGGCCACCGGGGAGACTTTCCCGCAGGTGTGGCAGCCCGCCAGATCCTGATCGATCCCGCGCGGAAGCTCCGGGCATTTCGAAAGAATCGTTTTCATGGTTTGCCCCGCGCCACCTCCAGGCGGTCCCAAAGTTCATCGCGATCAATCCCCGCAACCGCCGCCGCCATGCAAATCATCAGCAGGCAGAAGATGTAAAAACCGATGCCGAAATGCACGTCCGCCACCTTGCCGATTTTCAGCAAACTGACGAGCACCGCCAGGACAAACACCTCGATCATGTTCCACGGCTCGATCCGGCTCAGCCATTTCGCCACCGAATCCGCTCCCGGAACGATCCGCCCGAACATCAACGGCCCGCACACCACGATCAATCCGCTCGCCATCAAAGTCGGCAGCACGACGGTGAACAAACCGACGCCGAAACCGACGAGGTAACTTCCTTGATTGATCAGCGCGAGAGAAGCGCTCGTTAAATTCAGCGTCCGCCGCATGCCCGCCGCATCCATCGTCAGGAACGGGAAAAAGTGTACCAGAATCAGCAAAACCAGCGCCGTCGCGGAAAACGCCGTCGCCCGGCGCAAAGAAGCGGGACGGTTTTGAAAAAGCACGGCGTCACACCGTTTGCAACGCGCCGCCGTTCCCTCCGGAATAGGCGCGGCTTCGTGGACCGTGTCACAGAAATGACAGATCGAGCGAT